>NZ_JBSFJC010000088.1:0-38432 GCF_053597855.1 Kitasatospora sp. NPDC001225 | reverse complement strand
GGCGCGGCCTGCGAGGCGTCGATGACGACCAGCGCGCCGACCGACTGGGCCTTGCGGACGATCGTCTCGGTCGTCCCAGCCGGTCGAGCCGGGCGAGGACTGGCGGCGGCGGGCGATCAGGGTGCCGCCGGGGGCGAGCGCGAACACCTCCAGCCGGTCGTCGGCGTTCCGGGCGACGGCGGGGGCGGCGCCGGCCGGGCCGCCGAAGACCTCCCAGTCCGACCAGCCGCCGTCGCTCCGCTGGACGCGGTGGTGCAGGGCGGCGCCGTCGGGGGCGAGCGAGAACACCTCCAGCCGGCCGTCGGCGTTGCCGCCCAGGACGGGCACCGCGCCGGCAGGTGTCCCGAACACCTCCCAGTCCGACCAGGTGTCGGTGTCCGGGCCGGTCTGGACCCGGCGCAGCACCGACCGGTCGGCGGCGTCGAGGGCGAACACGGTCAGCCGGCCGTGGACGTCCGGGGCGGCGACGGGGTTGTCCGGGCTCTGCCAGGGCGGCGGGGTGGACCGCCAGTCCAGCGGGGCCAGGTAGAGGCCGCGCCGGAACCAGCCGGCGGCGCTGGCCCACCACTGCCGCCCGTCGGTGACCACCTCCACCGCGTGGCCGGGCACATGGCCGGCGTAGCCGTCGAGGGAGAAGCGGAACGGGTCCTGGGAGGCGAGGACGTCGGTGCCCTCATAGCCGTTGCGCGGTCCGATGAACAGGTGGTACCAGCCGTCCCGGGCCACCACGAAGGGCGACTCGGTGACCGAGACGCCGTCCGCGGCGGTGGCCGCGTCGGCGAAGGCCACGCCGGGCTCGCCCCAGGTCAGCAGGTCGGCGGAGCGCCGGTAGCAGACCTGATGGCGACCGCCGGGGGCGGACAGCTCGGTGTAGTACATCACCCACTCGGCGCCGATCCGCAGCACCATCGGGTCGCGGGCGGCGGTCCCGCGGAACAGCGGACCGGACGGCAGCCTCGTCCAGGTGGACAGGTCGGTGGAGGTGGCGGCGTTGACCGCCGCCCCGGCGCGTCCGCCCGCCGCGTAGAACATCCAGTGCACGCCGCCCGACTCGACGACGTGCGGGGCCCACAGGTGCTCCTCGCCGAAGTACGAGGCGTCGACGGTCAGCGCGTCCGGGTGGCTCCGCCACGGGCCGGACGGGGAGGGCGCCGAGGCGTGCGCGAGCGAGACCTCGGCCGCGCTGTCGGGCGCCTGCCCGGGCGGCGCGCTGTCGCCGACGATGCTGAACAGGTGCCAGCGCCCGTCGGCCTGGACCAGGGTGTGGTCGTTGAGGTAGCGGCGGCGCGCGGTGGACGGGTCGTAGACGTGGTCGAACGGGCCGGCGCCGACCCAGCCGGCGCCGGCGGAGGCGCCGGTCGGGACGGCGGAGGCCGCCGGGGCGGTACGGCCCGCGAGCGGGAGCACGAGGGCTCCCGCTCCGGCCGCCCGCAGCAGGCCGCGCCTGCTGATCGGGTGCATCACTGCGCTCCAGAGGGTTTCCGGCGAGGCCAGTCGGCGGCGGGTCCGGGGGTGGTCAGCCGGCGGCGGGTCCGTGGGTGGTGTTCAGCCAGGCCCACTCGGACCAGGTGGAGAAGCCGGTCTGCCACTTGTGGTGGACGCCGTCGGTGTTGGCGCCGAAGACCTCGATCCGGCCGTCGGCGTTGTTCGCCGAGCCGATCTCGGTGCCGCCGGTGCCGAAGGCGTCCCACTGGCCGTACGGGGCGTTCAGGCCGGTCTGCCAGATGTGCTGCGCCGTACTGCCGTTGATGGCGAACACCTCCACCCGGCCGTCCGGCGAACGCCCGCTGGTCAGCTGCGCGTCGGCGGGGCCGCCGGTGGCCTCCCAGCCGGACCAACTGGTCGGATCCGTCTGGTACTTGTGGTAGACGCCGGCCGGGCCGGAGGCGAAGACCTCGAGCCGGCCGTCCTGGTTGTGGCTGACGGTGAGGTCGTGGCCGCCGGTGCCGAAGGTGGAGTCCCAGGCGGACCAGCCGCCGTTGACGGCGGTCTGCCACTGGTGCTGGAAGACGCTGCCGTTGAGGGCGAAGACCTCCAGCCGCCCGTCGGGGGCCTTGCCGAGTTCGATCTCGCTGTCGGCGGGGCCGCCGCCGGTGCCCTCCCAGCCGGACCAGCCGCTGTTGGGCGCGGTCTGGTACCGGTGGAAGACGCCGACCGGTCCCGAGGCGAAGACTTCGAGCCGCCCGTCCTGGTTGGAGCCGACGGCGAGGTCGTGGCCACCGGTGCCGAAGTCCTCCCAGCCGGACCAGGCGCCCGACGGCTGGAGCTGGTAACGGTGCTGGAGGGTACTGCCGTTGAGGGCGAAGACCTCCAGCCGACCGTCCGCGTTCAGACCGATGGCGAGTTCGGCGCCGGCCGGGCCGCCGAGGTCCTCCCACTCCGACCAGCCGCCGTTGATCGCGGTCTGCCAGGCGTGCGAGACGCCGTTCTTCCCGGCCGCGAAGACTTCGAGGCGTCCGTCGGCGGACCGGGCCGAGACCACCCGGCCGGACTCCGCCGGGTACTCCAGCGGTGCGGGGCCGGGCTCGTGGTGGCCGAGCCGGTCGACGGCGGCCTGTGCCTCCTCCAGGTGCCGCACGTGGGCGCGCGCGCTGTAGGTCGACCACTGGTGCCAGTCGAGGCCGCCGTTGGAGATCCGGTAGGTCTGGTCGGCGTTGCACTGGGCGTCGTAGGCGCACGCGTCGGAGACCTCACCGTGAAAGTGGTCGTTGATCTCCCACAGGCCACGGTCGACGGAGTAGTCCGGGGTGTTGCCCTCGCGGTTGGAGGCCAGCGGGTTGCAGCTGGACTCGGCGAGGCCGACGGCGATCGCGGTCACCAGGGCCTCGCCCCGGAAGCCCGCCTGGTAGGCGACCTCGGCACACAGGTCGCTGCCGGTGGCGGCCGGAGCGGAGGGGGCGGCGACCGTCAGGCCCGCCGTGACTCCCAGGGCGGCGATCGCGGACAGCAGGGCACGGTGGGGCGCCCGGCGGGCGCGCTGCTGGCCGGTCACGGGGTGGCTCCTCGACTGACGGCGGGTCCGGGGGTGGTGTTCAGACTGACGGCGGGTCCGGGGGTGGTGTTCAGCCAGGCCCACTCGGACCAGGTGGAGAAGCCGGTCTGCCACCGGTGGTGGACGCCGTCGGTGTTGGAACCGAACACCTCGATCCGGCCGTCGGCGTTGGCGGCGGCGCCGATCTCGGTGCCGCCTCCTCCGAAGGTCTCCCACTGGCCGTACGGGGCGTTCAGGGCGGTCTGCCAGATGTGCTGCGCCGTACTGCCGTTGATGGCGAACACCTCGACCCGGCCGTCCGCGGTCAGTTCGCTGGTGAGCCGGGAGTCGGCGGGGCCGCCGGTGGCTTCCCAGCCGGACCAACTGGTGGGGTTCGTCTGGTACTTGTGGTAGACGCCGACCGGTCCCGAGGCGAAGACCTCCAGGCGGCCGTCCCGGTTGTGGCTGACGGTGAGGTCGTGTCCCCCGCCGCCGAAGGTCGTGTCCCAGGCGGACCAGCCGCCGTTGACGTCCGTCTGCCACTGGTGCTGGAAGGTGTCGCCGTTGAGGGCGAAGACTTCGAGGCGGCCGTCGGGGGCCTTCCCGAGCTCGATCTCACTGTTGGCCGGGCCTCCGCCGGTGCCCTCCCAACCGGACCATCCGCCGTTGGGCGCGGTCTGGTAGCGGTGGAAGACGGCGGCCAGTCCCGAGGCGAAGACTTCGAGCCGCCCGTCCTGGTTGGAGCCGACGGCGAGGTCGTGGCCGCCGCCGCCGAAGTCCTCCCAGCCGGACCAGGCGCCGGACGGCTGGAGCTGGTAACGGTGCTGGAGGGTGGTGCCGTTGAGGGCGAACACCTCCAGCCGGCCGTCCGCGTTCGGACCGATGGCGAGTTCGGCGCCGCCCGGGCCGCCGAGGCCCTCCCACTCCGACCAGGCGCCGTTGACCACGGTCTGCCAGGCGTGCGAGACACCGCTCGCCCCGGCGGCGAAGACCTCCAGGCGCCCGTCCGCGGACCGGGCCGAGACCACCCGGCCGGACTCCGCCGGATACACCAGCGGCGCGGGCCGGGGACCGCTCCCGGGGACGCAGGGCACGGTGACGCCGCGCTCCGTGAGGTACGGCTCCGGGTCGGTGCGCTGGGACGCGTTCGGGTCGGCCCAGACCCGCAGGTGCAGGTGCGGGCCCGTGGAGTTGCCCTCGCTGCCCATCAGCGCGATCTGCTGGCCGGCCCTCACGTCGTCGCCCTCGAACACGTCCCGCCGCTGCATGTGCCCGTACTCGGTGATGGTCCCGTCCGGGTGCAGGATGCGGATCCACTGGCCGTAGTCGGACACCGGGCCGGAGATGACGACCTTGCCGTCGCCGACCGCGTAGATCGGGGTGCCGCGGTTGTTGGCGATGTCGATGCCGTTGTGCTCCGCGGTGTAGTGCTGGGTGATGGCGCCGTCGGTCGGGCAGGCCGCCGCGAACCCGGCGGCAACGGCGGCAGCGACGGGAACAGCGGGAACGGCGGCAGCGGGGGCGGCCGGGACGGCGACCGGCAGCAGCAGGGCCACCACGGCCAGGGCCCGCCGCGAGGTGCGGGAGATCATCGGTGCGGCCCCCTCACGCCTTGCGGAGGCGGCCGATGATGCCGTCGATGTCGCGCCGCATCATGTCGGGCCGGATGAAGTGGCCGCCCGGCTCCTCGTGGGCCTCGTACGGGATGCCGGCGCCGTCGAGCAGGGCGCGGAACTCCCGCTGCCCGGCCAGCACCGCGGTCTCGTTGAAGGTGTCGAAGGGGTTGGTCGGGTCGGGGCTGGTGCCGGCGACCAGGAAGATCCGCTTGTTGCGGTAGCTCTCCAGGCGCTCGACCGGGTTGTCGGCGGTCACCCTGGCCTGGTCCCACAGCGGCGCGCCGTAGATGGTGCCGCCGGCCAGGTCCTTGACGGCGGCGGAGACGTTGGCCCAGTGGACGACCGCGCCGTTGTCGCGGCGCAGGCTGGCCGGGCCGGAGTGGGCGCTGACCGAGGCGAAGTGGCCCCAGTACTTGGCCGCGTACTTCAGCGCGCCGAAGCCGCCCATGGAGAAGCCGGAGACGGCGCGGCCCTCGGGCTCGGCGAAGGTGCGGAAGTTGGCGTCGACCCACGGGATCAGCTGGTTGATGTGGAAGGACTCCCAGTTGCGGGGGCCGACGTTGGTGCTGACCGGGTTGGAGTACCAGCCGGCCTGCCCGCCGTCGGGCATCACCACGATCAGGGGCTTGCCGATGGTCCAGTCGCGGACGCCCTGGCGGTCGAACTCGATGAAGTCCTGGAGGCCGCCGTGCAGGAGGTAGAGGACGGGGTAGGTGCGCCCGCTGGTGTGGTAGTCGTCGGGGAGCAGCACGTTGACGGCCGGGTCCCAGCCGATCTCGGCGGTGTGGAAGCGGTAGTACCACATCCGGGCGTCGGCCTCGCCGCGGTCGGTGATGTGCAGGCCGAAGCCGTCGTCGGCGGCGTGGGCGGTCGAGGCCGTCGCGAGGACGCTCGCGCCGCCGAGCGCCAGCGCGGCGCCGAGCCCGCCGGCGGACTTGAGGATGCTCCTGCGGGTGGGGTGGTTCGCGGTCACCGTGACCTCCTGAGGGTGCGTGTCGGCGGCCGGTCCGCGACCGCCGGATGTCCGTCGTTCGGACGGTTCGGACGGTAGCCACCCGCCGGGGGGCGCGGAATCCGGAACCATACGGACTGACAGCGGCGGGGCCGGGCGCGGAGACTGGTGCGTTCCCGGAGCGTCGGGTCGTCGGCCGTGCGTCCCTGTCCGGCCGCGCGTCCCTGTCCGGCGGTGCGTCCCTGTCCGGCGGTGCGCTCTTGTCCGGCGGTGCCGCCGCCACCAGACTGGTGACCGGACGCGGACAGGAGGGGTGCTGTGGCCAGGATCAGGATGCCCGACCGGGTCTTTCTCGCCTTGGAGTCCGCCGCCACTCCCCAGCACGTGGCGCTCCTGGCCACCTTCGGTCCGCCCGCCGGTGCCGAGCCCGGGCCGTACGTGCAGCGCCTGTTCGAACGGCTCCTCGCCGCGCCCGTCGCGGCCCCCTTCACCTTCCGGCCGCGCCATGCACGCTGGGGGGCCTTCGACGGCACCTGGGAGGTGCTCGCCGGGCAGGACGTCGACCGGTCGTACCATCTGCGCCGCTCCGCGCTGCCCGCGCCCGGCGGCGAGCGCGAACTGACCGACCTGGTCTCCCGGTTGCACGCCCGGCCGCTCGACGCCACGCGGCCGCTGTGGGAGTGCCATCTGATCGAGGGCCTGGCGGACGGCCGGTTCGCCCTGTACGTCAAGGTGCACCACGCGCTCACGGACGGGCTCGGCGTCCAACAGCGCCTGCGGCGCATGCTGAGCACCGATCCGCGGGACGAGGGGCTGCGCCCGCTGTGGAGCATCGCCGCCCCCGCCGACCACAGCACCGGGGCAGCCGGACCGACGGCCCGCGGGCTCGCGGCCACCGCGCTCGGCCTCGGCCGGGCCGCCAGGACCATGGCGCGGGGCGTGCGGGCCAGGGCCGACCGCACCCGCGCGGTGCCGTTCCTGGTCCCGCGCTCCCCGCTCAACGCCGCCGTCGGGCGGCAGCGCCAAGTGATCACCCGCAGCTACGAGTTCGACCGGTTCCGGGCGGTGGCGAAGGACGCCGGAACGACCGTCAACGACGTCCTGCTGGCGGTGTGCGGGGGCGCCCTCCGGCAGTGCCTGGCCGCGGCCGGGGCGCTTCCGGCGCGGTCCCTGACCGCGGGCACCCCCGTCTCGACGAGGGAGGCGGGCGACGCGTCCACCGCCAACTCCTTCGCCATGACGGTCATGAGCCTCGGCACCGACGTGGCCGACCCGCTGGAGCGGCTGCACGCCGTGGCCCGGTCCAGCGCGCTGGCCAAACGGGAGCTGGGCGAGCTGCCGAAGGGCTCCACCGGGCTCTACGGGGCCCTGTTCACCTGGCCGTTCGTCGCGCAGAACGTGCTGGGCCTGGGCGGCGCGACCCGCCCCCCGTACAACGTCGTGGTGTCGAACATCCCCGGCTCCGCGCAGCGGATGTACTTCGCCGGCTGCCCGTTGGAGACGGTCCACCCGCTGGGCAGCGTCTGCCACGGGGTCGGCCTGTTCATCGCGGCCCGCTCGGCGGGCGGCCGGTTGAACCTGGGCCTGGTGGGGGACCGCTCCCTGCTCGCCCCGCTGGACGGGCTGGGGGACGCACTGGGCGACCAACTCGGCCTCCTGGAGGAGGCGTTGGAAAGAACGTAGGTCAGCGCAGCAGCCCGTCGGCCCGCAGCCGGTCGAAGATGATCCGGTCCACGGGGGACGTCCGGTGCCGGTCGGCGTGGGTGAGCCACACCAGCTCGGCGATCTCACTGGCCGGCGCGAGCACCCCCTCGTACGCGGCGGTGTAGCAGGTCATGCGGACGACCACGCCCTGGCCGTGCCCGTGGGCCTGGGCCTCGAAGACGCCCAGCAGGGCGGCCGAGTCCCGTACGACGGCGACGGACAGCTCCTCCTCGATCTCCCGGCACAGCGTGTCGAGGTCGCTCTCCCCCGGCTCGCGCTTCCCCCCGGGCAGGTAGTAGGCGTCCTTGCCGTGGGAACGCGTGCTCAGCACCAGGCCGTTCTCCAGGTGGATCCACGCCACCTTGTCGATGAGCGCCGCCATGGACCAGTCCTCCTGTTGCTCCGACCGGTTGCTCCGGCCGGTCCCCGAGGATACCGCCCCCACCGGCCCTCAGCCGTCCAGCAGTTGCTCCGTACAGGTGGTGACGACCTGCCGCACGGCGTGGGTCAGGTCGGCCGCCAGCGCTTCGTCCAGCGTGAGCCAACGGGGCGCCTCGCCCTCCTCGTTGACGGTGACGCGGCCCCCGTCCGGCACCGTCAGCAGGTACACGTGCCAGACGTGGGCGTCGGATCCGCGTCGGCAGGAGTCGCCCGGGATCGGGAACGTGGCGACGAACCGGAGCCGGTCGCCGGCGGTCAGGCCGACCTCCTCGCGCAGTTCGCGGGCGGCGGCGTCGGCCGGGTCCTCGTCCCGGTCCACATGGCCGGCCGGGACCGTCAACGCGTAGGGGAACGCGACGCGTTGGAAGAGCAGGAACCTGTCCGCCGGATCGCGGACGAAGACCGCCGCGGTCTCGTGCCAGTACTCGCCGTCCTCGGCGGACCACCAGGAGATGCCGGGGTCGATGACGATGGCCCGGGCGCTGCGCCCACCGCAGTTGCCGCAGCGGACCTCCCGCCTGCCCCCGGCCGTGGCCCAGGTGACGGGGCCGCCCCGGCAGAGCACGCAGTACTCCGCGTAGGTGTCCGGGGCCGGGCGTAGCGTCTCGATGTTCATCCTGGCCTTCCGCGCTGGTAGACGCCCACGGACGCCGGTGGGCGGGGTGCGCCGCCCTGGTCAGGGCAGCAGGTCGGGCAGCTGCCGTACGTCGTCGAGGACGTGCTCGGCACCGGCCCGTTCGAAGTCCTCGCGCGTGTGGAAGCCGGTGGCGACGCCGACGAAGCGCAGCCCGGCCCCGGTGGCCGCCGCGAGGTCGATGAGGGCGTCGCCCACGTACCAGACGCCGTCCACGCCGACCCCCCTTCCGCTCAGCGTCGCCAGCGCGGTGTCGAACACCCGGGGGTCCGGCTTGTGGTGGGGGCTGTCGTCCGCTCCCTGGAGCAGGACGAGCCGGTCCGTCCGCACGCCGATCCGTTCGACGTCCCGGAGGGCCGAGAGGCGGTTGGTGGACGTGACGACGCCGACGCCGACGCTCCGGCGCCAGAGCTCGTGGACGACCTCGACGGCGCCAGGGAGGGGCCGTTTGAGGAACTCCTCCTCCAGCGAGAGGTTCGCCTCGCGCATCCGCTCCAGGGTGTCGCTGTCGCGGTAGAGGGCGCGGATCATCGCGTCGAAGGGCTTGCCCCAGTGCAGCGCCAGCTCGGCGTCCGTCAGGTCGATCCCGTAGAACCGCCGGGCGACCGCCTTGTGGTGGGCCCACTTGACCTCCGCGGTCACCACCAGGGTGTCGTCCAGGTCGAAGAGGACGACGCGGGGCCCGCGGCCCGCACGCGTTCCGGACGTCATGACGTGAGATCCCTTCCGCCGGGTCCTCCGTACGGTACCGCCGCCCGGTCCCCGGCCGCCTCCGCCTGCCCGCCGCGTAACCGGGGTCGGGCGGGACCGCGCGGCGCGGGCAGGGAGACCACCAGGAGCAGCGCGACGCCGACCACGGTGAAGGCCAGCGCGGCCAGCCCGGCGCCCGCCCATCCGGCGCCGTCCACGGCCAGGCTGAAGGCCGGCGGCCCGACCAGCGTGCCGAGGCTGCCGAGCTGGGCGACCAGCCCGTTGGTGACGTCGGCGCGCCGGGGGCTGCCGGCGATCCGCGGCACCGCCGCGAACATCGCGGAGATCATCACCCCGTCGACCACCAGGCCGACGCAGGCCAGGACCATCACGGCCACCACGGGGAGGCGCAGCGCGAAGACCAGGAGCGCCGAGACGGGCAGCAGGGCCAGCACCGGAGTCATCGCGAGCAGCCCGACGCCCCGGCGCAGCAGCAGCCCGCTGAGCGCGCTGCCGAGCACGCTGCCGAGGGAGACCACGGCGGCCACGACGCCGGCGGTGGCCGTGGACGCGCCGCGTTCCTCCGTCAGGAACGTGGGCAGCAGCACGACGATCGCGACCCCGGCCAGGCAGACGCAGGCGAAGCTCAGCGCGAAGAGCACCGGGGGGATCCAGCCGGTCCGCGGGGGCGGCGCTCCGGTGCCCTCGGCGGCCGGGTCCGCCGTCGGCGCGCGGGCGGCGGCGGGGCGGGTGGCGCCGACCGCGACCGCCAGCACGAGCGGGAGGAGTGCGGTCGCGCCCATCCAGCCGCGCCAGCCGATCGCGCCGCTGACCGCTCCCCCCAGGGCGGTGGCCAGGGCGAGCCCGGTGGGGACGCAGGTGCCCCACAGCGCCAGCGCCGTGGCCTGCGCCCGCCCCTCGGCCAGCCGGGTCAGCATGATCGGCCCGCCCACGAAGACCAGGAGGTAGCCGAAGCCCTGCGCGGTGCGCGCCGCCAGCAGCGGCGACCAGCTGCCCGCGAAGGCCGTCGCCGCCACGGACAGGGTGGTGAGGACGAGCCCGCCGGCCAGCGCCTTCCGGGCGTCGAGCCGGCTGATCCACCACCCGGCGGGGACGCCGAGGACGGCGCTCACCGCGGTGATGCTGGAGGTCGCCCAGGCGAACTGGCCGAGGGAGAGGTGCAGGTCCCCTCGGATCTCGGACCCGAGCGGGGAGAGCGCGCCCAGCCCGAAGGCGGCGAAGACCCCGGAGAGCCAGGTGGTCGCGATGGCCGGCCACGGTGACCCGGTGCTCTCGCGGCGCGCGACACCGTTCTTGCGCATGGTTCGCTCTCCAGGGAAGTGGACGGGCTGACGGGCGGGCCGGCACCGGCCGGTCGTGTGATGAGAGGGGAGGAGGAGTCGGCACCCTCCCATCACACGACGCGTCAGTGCTGCGGGCCGTAGGCCGTCAGCAGTTCGACGTCACCGGTCACGTACGTCGTGTCGGTGATGACGGTCTGGTCGGACGGGCCGCGGCTGCACATGCACATGTGCCGGCCGCTCGACTCCACGCGGACGGCGCGGGCCCCGCCGGAGGCCATGATCTCCTCGGCGATGTCCTTCACCAGGTGCTCCTGGATCTGGAACCGCTTGCTGAAGGCCTGGACCAGGCGCGGGAACTTGCCGAGCCCCAGGATCCGGTTCCCGGGGACGTAGGTGATGTCGACCTTGCCGTAGAAGGGCAGGAAGTGGTGGGCGCAGATCGAGTAGTAGTTGATGTCGTGCACCCGGACGACGCCCTGGTGGTCGCCCTCGACCAGGACGGTCGTCTTGAGGATCTTGGAGGTGTCGGTCTCGTAGCCGCTCAGCAGCTCCCGGTACGCGCGGACGATGCGGGGCTCGCACTCGGGTTCGGTGTACCAGTCCAGGGCCCGCTTGTCCGTGGTGACGTTGTCCCGTAGCCACTCGGCGATCGTCATGTGGTCTCCGTTCTCGGTCCGTCCGGCGGACTCCGCCGCCGGCCTCGCCGGGGCTCCGGCGAAGTCTTCTGGTGGGGTGGGAGGTTGAAGACCGTCGGCGGTGCTCAGCGCGGCGGCTCCCCGGGTGCCAGGCGCGCGTCGGCGTAGGCGTCGAGGGAGGCCGCCGCCGCGTACTCGTGGGCCCGGCGTCCCAGCGCGTGGAGTTCGGCGTGGTCGACGCCGAGGTGCCGTACGGTCTCCGGCGCCGCCCAGCCGATCCCCTCCAGCCAGTCGTCCAGGGGGCGGGCGTACCGGTCGAGTCCGGCGGTGCTCCGGCCCAGGTCGGCCAGCGAGAGTCCGGCGGCGCTCCCCCGCCGTCGCACCTCCGTCCACCAGGCCGCCCGGAACCGCCGGTGCTCGCCGGGCGTGAAGGCGCGCACGCCGCCGTCGTAGACGGCGCACTTCTCGAAGAGGCTGTCCCGGCGGCCCAGCCGGTGCAGTTCGAAGTCCGGGGTCGACCAGCGGGGGGACCGCAGGAAGTCGAAGGGCAGTTGGGGGAAGGACTGCCCGAGCCGGGTGCGGTCGGGCAGCTCGAACAGTGCCTCCAGGGCCACGATGACGGCGCTGAACCGCTCGCCCCGGTGGGCCAGTTCGGCGAAGTAGTCCCGCAGGCGCCGCACGCCCTGCCGGGATCCGACGGTCAGCACCAGGTAGCCGGCGATCTCCACGCCGCGGCCGTGCGCCGCCTGCCGGGCGGCCCGGAGCACCTTCTCCACCGTCGCCCCGGTGCCGATGATGTCCCCGAGCACCAGCAGCTGCCGCCCGGCGAACTCCCAGCGCTCGTACGAGATGTCGAGCGGGTGGGCGGCTCCCCGGTCGGTGCCGACGAAGCTCACCGCCTCGGGGTAGCCGAAGCGGTGCGACAGCGCGCTGTCGACGCCGAAACTGAGGCCCCCGCGCAGGATGGTGACGACCGTCGTCGCCTCGGTCGCCAGGGCTTCGGCCACCGCCGGGTCGGCCTCCGCCACCAGGTCGAGCGCGGTCGACACCGCGGTGCCGAGCAGCGAACGGTACCGGTGGCCCGAGACGGCCGGGTCGGTGAGGAGGGTGCGCGAGGCCGCGGTCGAGCAGACGAGGACCCTGGTCGGGGAGCCGGCGGGGTCCAGGCCGTAGCAGGCCGCGTCGTCGCTGTGCAGGAGGTACTTCACCGGATGATCCACCAACTCCACGGGTAGGGTCACGGTTTGAGCGCGGGCCGCCTCGGCGTTCGCCCGGTGCGTTCGGCCAGCACCCGCTCCACCTGGTACGAGGACTCGACGCCGTCGACCGTCTTCAGCGCGTCCGGTGCGGGTGCCGGGTTGTGCACGGAGGCGACCAGCACCGTGCCGGACAGCGGCAGCACCTCCGGCACCTGGTGCGGCGCTTCGACGAGGACCGACTTCAGTCCGACGGCGCCGAAGAGCGCGCTCCAGTCCAGGGCCGTCCCACGACTGGGCAGCCCGCCGCCGGACTCGTACAGGTGGTTGTCGATGACGGCCAGTGTGTAGTTGCCGAGCCTCGGCAACTGGTCGCCCAGTGCGGTGAGTACGGACAGGTTCATCAGGAAACCGCCGTCGGTGTCGATGCCGACCACGGACAGCGGGGCCGCCGCCATGGCCATTCCCAGGGAGATCGCGGTGACGTCGCCCATGGTGTCGGTGAAGAGGGTGTCGGCGGGACGGAGCGCGTACATCACCTCACTCGTCCGACCGAGCGGCGCGACCGACACCGAGTCCGCGGGGAGCCTGGCGTACAGGGCTTCGAGGAATTCGGCGGTTTCTATGGCGCACCCCTCAGTTCCGCCGTCATTCCGGCGTTCGCCACGAGTGCCACGCTCCGCTGCCCGGTGTCGAGCGTGGCGTAGGCCTTGCGGAGGCATTCCGCCAACTCCGCGCAGGAATGGACGTCCGCGGTCACCAGGGAGAGCATCGCCGTGTGCCGGTGCATCGTCTCCTCGTGCGGAATTCCCCACCAGTTCGGTTCGCCGAAGGCCCCGCGCCGGGACATCAGCAGCGCGGTGTGCAGCCGGTGGCTCATGGTCAGCCGGGCCAGGGTCTCGCAGGCCCGGCGCAGCCCCGAGTTCTCCATCACGACCAGCGAACGGGCGCCGGCCAGTCGGGCGCCGGCCGCCAGGCCGACCGCCGTGGCCTCGTCGTTGACCTGCACGTACCGGATCTCACGCCGTGCCGACGCCTCCCGGCACAGCGGTGCCAGGAGCGAGTCGGGCACCGCGTAGACGATCTCCACACCCGCCTCGACGAGCGCCTCGTACGCCGCGACAGCCGACATGGGGCAGCCTCACCTGGTGGTGGCCAGCAACTCGACGATGATGTTCGAGTAGTGGCCGTCCCCGATGTTCCGCAGCAGGTGCGGCTGTCCGGCCTCGTGGTAGACGGCGTCGCCGAGCTTGTCCTCCCCGACGTAGCCGGTGCCGTCCTTGTGCACGGTCTCCGCCCGGCCGCTCTCCGTGGCGACGTAGACGTAGTCGCAGGGGTGCTGGTGGATGATCGTCTCCTCCCCCGGGTCCAGCTCCAGGACCCACACCCTGACGCGGTCGTCGGAGTAGACGAGTTTGGTACCGACCTGCTCGATGTGCTCCTGCATGTGCGTACCCCGATCTGTCCCGTGAGCCGCTGCTGGTGGCGTGTTTCGCGTGACCGAGAATCTGCGGGTATCGAACGTCGTCAGACCACGGCCGATGCCGAGACTCTAGAGGCGCGCCCAACGGACAGCAACGGACCACCATCACCCCAACTCGTAATGAGCCAACCTGAGTTGAGCCCACCCGCGCACGGCGCGGCGCCCCGGGAGACGGATCCGCCGACCCGCCGGACCGGCGCCTGACCAGCCGTCTCCCGGCGTCCGCCGACCGGCCGGGGAAACCGGAACCCCGTCATCCGGAAGTGGCATGACATGACCGAAAGCAGCCACCGGGCTCCAGGGGGCCTTGTCCTCCCCGGCCCGGCGGGGTCTCCTGAAGCCCGTCAGAAGGTGCGCCCGCACGACTCATGAGGAGCCCTCGGTTCTATGGACGTCGAGGTCGGGGAAACGACGACGAGAACGGCGTTACCGGAAACCCGGTGGGAGACACCGGCCTACCTCTACGACCTGGCCGCCGTGAGCGACGCCCATCGCCGGCTGGTGGGCTCACTGCCCGGCCCGGCCACCCTGCTCTACTCCCTCAAGGCCAACCCGCACCCCGCCGTCCTCGGCCGGCTGGCGGCGCTCGGCTGCCACGCCGAGGTCAGCTCGCCCGGCGAACTGCGCGCCGCCCTCCAGGCCGGCTTCCCGGCCGACGGGGCGCTCTACACCGGCCCCGGCAAACGCGACGAGGACGTGGCCGGGGCCCTCGCGGCGGGCGTCCGGCAGTTCTCCGTCGACTCCCCGCACGCCCTGGACCAGCTCGACCGGCTGGGCCGCGCCGCGGGCACGCGGGTGCGCGCACTGCTGCGGGTCAACCCGCCCGTCCCCCCGGCCGGGGCCGGTCTCGCGATGACCGGCGGCCCCTCCCAGTTCGGCGCCGACCTGGCCTGGGTACTGGAGCGGCCCGAGCTCTTCGCGGACCGGGAGCACGCGGAACTGGCCGGCCTGCACCTCTACATGGGCAGCAACCTGACCCGGGTGGACGCGCTGCTCGCGGTGTTCCGCTACGGGCTCGACGTCGTGCGGCGGATCGAGACGGCGCTCGGCCGCCGGCTCCCCGTGATCGACCTCGGCGGAGGCTTCGGCGCACCGTACGCCGTCCCCGGCGCACTGCCGCGGTTCGACGCGCTCAGGAGCCGGCTCGACGCCCTGCTCGAGGAGGGGCTCCCCGGCTGGCCGGACGGGGAGCGGCGGGTCGTCTTCGAGTCGGGCCGCTACCTGACGGCGGGCTGCGGCCGGCTGCTGACCAGGGTGCTGGACGTCAAGCGCTCGCAGGGGCGGCGCGTCGTCGTCCTGGACACCGGCGTCAACCACCTGGGCGGGATGTCGGGGCTCCGCAAGGAGGACCGGATCGAGCCGCGGTTCCAGTGCGGTGACGATCCCCACACGTCCGCCGTCCCCGACGGGACCATCGTCGCCGGTCCGCTCTGCCACCCGCTGGACGTCTGGACCAGGGACGCGCGCCTTCCGGACGTGGCCGTCGGAGACCTGCTGACGGTGCCGAACGTCGGCGCCTACGGCCTGCACGCGGGGCTGGCCCTGTTCCACTGCCACCCCATGCCGCTGGAGGTGGTGCTCGACGGGGAACGGGAGGTCGCCCGCGGCAGGTACGTCCTGGGCCGCGAGCGGAGCCCGCGGTGATCCGCGCCGTCCCCGGCCACCACCTCGTGCACCCCGACCACCACCTCGTACGCCCCGACCCGGGCTCCGACGTCACGACCCGCATCGAGGCCCCCGCCACGGGCGCGTTCACCATCGTCATGCGCGACGACACCTCCTACTGCGTACGGACCCTGGGCCGCGCACCGGCCGGGGGCGGCACCGTGTCGCCGGGCGGCTCGGCTCCCGCCGTCGCGGAGGCCTATCGCGCCTTCCAGCGGGACCTGAGGGACGCGCTGCGCACGGTAGTGCCACGGCCGGGCGGCCTCCGGTTCCACCTGGTCGACGCGCACCGCCTCGAACTGGCGGTCCGCCGCCGGGTCACCGGCGGGCCGCCGGTGAGCCTCGATCCGCTCCTCGACCGGGCGGTCCGGCCGCTGCGGGTGTCCCGGGGCTTCCTGCTCGGCGGCCGCCGGCAGATCGGGCTGGTGCCGCGGCCCGGCGCCGCCCCCATCCTCGACCAGATCGCCTCGCTGCCGCCGGACCCGGCCGGGCGGGGCTACACCCTCATCGAGGACGACATCGCCACCGGCGGGACCGTCGCCGCCGTCATCCGCCTGTTCCAGGACACGGGACGGCGGGTCCGGCACGTCATCCCCGGTATCCGGCTGGGCGGTTCGGCACATTCCCCCATCCTGGGCGCCGCCGTCGACCCCGTGCTCCACTACCGGACCGCTGCCGCCGGGCCGGACGGGCCCGCCCTGGAACTGCTCGACCCGCGGAACTTCCTGCTCGGCCTCTCGGGGCTCGTCGTCCGGCTGCCGGACGGAACGTGGGGCCGCACACCGTACTGGCTCCCCTTCGTCCGGACCTCGGCCCGGCTCGGCAGCCCCGCCGGGGCCGACCGGGAGTTCGCCGTCCTCATGCTGGAGGCCAACGCGCGCTTCTTCGCCCGCGTCGACCAGCTGCTGCGGCGCACCCTCCGGGTGGCCGACCTGCGACCCGACGCGCGCCGGCCGCTGTTGTCGCTGGGGATGGCGGAGCCGGGCGAGCCGGTCATATCCGTCCTGCGCAAACTCCTGACGGGGATGGACAGTTGGTCCGAACTGATCGCGGAGGTCGAGGAGCGGGGCACGGACGTGCCGGCCGGATCGGCCGCCCGGTGACCGGGCCCGGCCACGAGCCCTTCGCCGTGGTGCTCCTCGACGTCAACGGCACCCTGGTGCCCTCCGTCCCCAGCGGCCCTCCGGACGCCCTCGCCCTGCAGCGCTTCCGGCGGCTGGTGCGGCACCTGACCTCCGCGGGCGTCGCCGTGGGCCTCTGCTCGGACTCGCCGCTCCGGCAACTGCGGGAGTTCGGCACCCGGATCGGCCTGGGCGCGGCGTCCGGGTTCCCGGTGATCGCCGAGAACGGCAACGTGGTCGCGGTCGACGGGACCGTGCGCGTCACCACCCCGTTCCCGGCGCTGCGGAGCCTGCGCGCCGAGGTGGCGGAGGCGGCCGCCGCCCACGGACTGACCCGGGTCGGCGACGCGGTGGCCCCCGAGTTCGGGGGCCGGCCGCCGACCGGCCGCACCTGGGCCTTCGGGGCGAACCGCCTGGCGTCCGCCAGCGTCTTCGGGCCCCCGGACTTCATCCACGACGTACGGCACCGGCTGACCGGCTGGAGCACCGGGAGCCGCGTCGCCGTCTCCGTCGAGCTCGGTCCGGGCGGCTCGTACGCCGGGATCCACCCCTATCCGCGCACGGAGTCCGGAAAGCGCGTGGCCCTGGCCGGACTGGCCGCGCGCGACCCGAGGAGCACCCTCCTCGTCGGGAACTCGCCCGCCGACTGGGTCCCCGGGGTGCCGGGCGTCAGGTGCGCGTTCGTGGCGGACCCCGCCGTGCCCCGGCACGTACGGGACGCGGCCTGGTACGTCTCGCCGGCGGCCGACCTGGAGGGGGTCGTCGACGTCCTGGGGCACGTGCTCCGACGACAGCCGCCGGCACCAGGACCAGCCCGTTTCTGAGGAGGCCGATATGGTACGTGTCCGTGTGGGGGTCGTGGGCTGCGGGATGATCGCGCAGCTGGTGCACCTCCCGAATCTGGCGGCGCTGCGCGACCGCTTCGACATCGTGGCGCTCTGCGACCGGTCCTACGACCTGGCCCGGTCGGTGGCCGAGCGCTTCCACGTCCCGAACGCCTACGCGGCCGTCGAGGACATGCTGGCGAAGACACCCGAACTGGACGCGGTCCTCGTCCTCACCACCGACCACCGGGAACCGGTGCTCACCGCCCTGGAGCACGGCAAGCACGTGTTCACCGAGAAGCCCCTCGGCCACACGGTCGCGGAGACCGAGGAGGTGATCGCCGCCGCCGAGCGCACCGGCTCCAAGGTCATGGTGGGCTACATGAAGCGGTACGACAGCGGCGTCCGGCGGGGACTGGAGGAGATCGCGCGGATCACCCGGCCCGTCATGGCGAGGATCCACATCGTGGTGGGCCCCGAGTACGGGAACTGGATCATCCCCGAGCTGTCCCGGATCACCCGCTCCGGCGAACCCGACGGGGCGGCGGGGCCGGACGAGCGGCGCGGCCGGGTCGCCCGGGAGTTCGGCGCCGCCTCGCCCGAAGCGCTGGAAGCGTACATGGACATGTTCGGGGTGTGGAGCCACGACGTGAACGTCTACCGGGCCGCCTTCCCCGCGCCGCCGGCCTCCATCAAGGCGCACTGCTCGCCGGACGGCACGACGCTCACCGCCTCGCTCCTGTACTCCGACGGGTTCCAGTGCGTCTTCCAGGGCTCGTCCACCTCGGTCCGCCGGTTCGAGGAGAGCCTCACCGTCTGGGGCGAGGACCGCACGGTGATGCTGGACATCTCCAACCCCTTCCTGCCCAACGCGCCGTCGACCGTGCGGATCTGGCGTGACGAGGCACCGGCGGGGCCGGGCGTCGGCAGGGGGGCGGCCGTGGAGGAGACCGTCACGGGGTCCTACGAGGAGGCGTTCAAGGCCCAGCTCGCGCACTTCCACGAGTGCGTCGGCGCGCCGGGAGCACAGCCCCTCACCAACGCGCACGAGGCGCTCCTGGACACCCGGCTGATGATCGACATCGTCCGGGCAGCAACGGAACGGCCGTAGCGCCGTGAGCGGTTCCCCGCACGACCTCGACGGAGCACGGGCCGACGCCGGGACCCGGGCCGACGCCGAGGCACGGGCCGACGCCGGGGCGCGCCTCCACCGGCTGTTCGCCGAACAGGTGGCGCGCACACCGGAGGCGCCGGCCCTGCTCTGGCAGGGCCGGCGGATCTCCTACCGCCGGCTCCTCGACAGGTCCCACCAGCTCGCCCGGTTCCTGCTCGCCCGCGGGACCGGCGCGGGGGACCGCGTCGGGATCTGCGTGGAGCGGGGGCCGCACCTGATCAGCGCGCTGTTCGGCATCCTCCGGGCCGGCGCCGCCTACGTCCCGCTCGACCCCGACTACCCCGTCGAGCGGTTGCGGTACGTCCTGGAGCACAGCGGCGCCACCACCCTGCTGACGCGGAAGGGCCTCACTCCGCTCTTCGCCGACTACCGGGGCGGGATCGTCGACCTCGACGACGTCCGGACCCACCTCGACACGCTGCCCACCGAACCACCGGCCGGCTCCACTTCAGCCGACTCCGGAGCGGACCCCGCCTACGTCATCTACAGTTCCGGCTCCACCGGCAGGCCCAAAGGCGTCCTGGTCGGTCACCGCTCGCTCGCGAACCACAGCTCCGCGGTGAACCGTCACTTCCGGTTCGGGCCGGGCGACCGGGTCCTGCAGTGCCGGCCCCTCGGCTTCGACGCCGCCGCCGAGGAGATCTTCCCGCCGCTCCTGCACGGCGCCGCCCTGGTCCTCGACGGCGACCCGCTCCGGCAGACGTACCGCGCCCTCACCCGGCAGGTGATCGACACCGGGACCACCTTCCTCAGTGTCCCCACCGCCTTCTGGCACGGCTGGGTGCGGGAGGAGGACTGCCTGGTCCGGCTGGCCGAGGAGTCGTCGCTCCGTCTGCTGGTCGTGGCGGGCGAGCAGGCGTCGCGCCAGGCCCTGCTGACCTGGCGGGAACGGGTCGGCGAGCGGATCCGCTGGTGCAACGTCTACGGCCCGACCGAGGCGACCATCACCTCGACCGTCTTCGAACCGGGGGCCGACTGGAGCCCGGACCGCTTCTCCTCCGTCCCCATCGGCCACCCCGTCGCGAACGTGCGGTGCCACATCCTCGACGAGTCCCTGGCCCCCGTCCCGGCGGGCACGGTGGGCGAGCTGTACCTGGGCGGCGCGGGCCTGGCCATCGGCTACCTCGACGCGCCGGCCCTGACCGCGGAGCGCTTCGTGGCGGACCCGTTCCCGGGAGCGCCGGGAGGCCGCCTCTACCGCACCGGGGACCTGGCACGGTCGGACGCCGACGGCTGCATCGAGTTCGTCGGCCGCCGGGACCACCAGGTGAAGATCCGCGGCTACCGGGTCGAGCCGGGCGAGATCGAGGCGGTGGCCGGCGAACACCCCGCCGTCCGGGCGTGCGCCGTGGTGCTGGACGACAGCGACCCGGACAACCCGGCCCTGGGCCTTCACGCGGTCGTGAACGCGCACATGGCCCTGACGGAGCGGGAGTTGATCGGCTTCCTCCGCCGGAGACTGCCGTGGTACATGGTTCCCCCCGGCGTCCGCTTCCTCGCGGAGCTGCCCCTGACGCCGCACGGGAAGATCGACCGCGCCGCCCTCACCTCCCCCGCGGACACCGGCTCCGCCGACGCCGGCGCCGCGTACACCGCTCCGCGCACACCGGTCGAGGCCGCGCTGGCGGCCATCTGGGAGGAGCTCCTCGACCGGCGCGACATCAGCGTGGACGCCGACTTCTTCCAGCTCGGCGGCCACTCCCTGCTCGCCGCCGGCCTGATCACCCGGATCCGCGTGCGGCTGAACGTCAGCCTTCCGGTCCGCGTGCTGTTCGAGTCCCCGACCATCGAGGGGCTCGCCGCGGCCGTGTCGGACGCCCTGCTCTGACCGCGCTCCCGCCGACCGTTCACACCCCACTTCCACCTCCCATCTCCCACCTCCACCGACATCCGGAGCCATGGATGACCATCGACCTGTCGGATCCGCTGCTCTACCAGACCTCGGATCCGGAGCCGGTGTGGGCGCGGCTGCGCGCCGAGCAGCCGGTGTACCGGAACGAGCGGGCCAACGGCGAGTTCTTCTGGGCGGTCATGACGCACCGCCTGTGCACGGACGTGCTGACGGACCCCCGGGTGTTCAGCTCCGAGAACGGCATGCGGCTGGACTCCGACCCGCGGGTGCTGGCCGCGGCGGCGGGCCGGATGCTCAACGTCACCGACCCTCCCCGGCACGACAGGATCCGCAAGGTCGTCAGCTCGGCGTTCACGCCCAGGACGGTCGACCGGCTCGAAGCCACCATGCGGCGGACGGCCGCGCGCGCCATCGAGGAGGCGGTGGCCGAGGGCGGCTGCGAGTTCACCCGGGTCGCACAGACGCTGCCGGTCTCGGTCATCTGCGACCTGATGGGGGTCCCGGAGGCCGACTGGGAGTTCATGGTCGACCGGACCCGCTTCGCCTGGAGCTCCACCGCGCTCGACGCGGCGGAGGAGGCCAGGAAGGTCCAGGCCCACACCGAGATCCTCTGCTACTTCCAGGAACTGGCCGAGGAGCGGAGGAAGCAACCGCGGGACGACCTCCTGAGCGCCCTGGTGTGCGGCGAGATCGACGGGGTGCCGCTGACCGAACAGGAGGTCTTCTACAACTGCGACGCCCTGATATCCGGCGGGAACGAGACGACCCGGCACGCCACCGTGGGCGGGCTGCTGGCCCTCGCCCGCGACCCGGAGCAGTGGCGGATGCTCCGGGCGGACCCCGGCCTGATGCCCTCCGCGATCCAGGAGATCATCCGCTACACGTCCCCGGTGATGCACTCCCTCCGCACGGCCAGGGAGGACGTGGAACTCGGCGGGCGGCCCGTCCGCGCCGGCGACCACGTCGTGGTCTGGCTGCCGTCGGCCAACCGCGACGAGGAGGTCTTCGCCGACCCGGAGCGCTTCGACATCGAACGCTCCCCCAACCGCCACCTGGGTTTCATCGTGGGCAACCACTACTGCATCGGCGCGGCGCTCGCCAGGCTCGAACTGACCGTGCTGTTCCAGGAACTCACCCGGCGGGTCCGGACGATCGAGGTCACCGGCCCGGTCCGTCGCCTGCGCTCGAACCTCCTCTGGGGGTTCGACTCGCTCCCGGTGGCGTTCGTCCCGAGCCTCGACAACCACTAGCGGAAGCCGATCCGAGGAGGCCGGTCACCAGTGCCCCGTACCGTCCGAAGAGACGCTCTCCTCCCCGACGCCCGGCGCACGGTGGAGACGTACGAGCGGAACCACGACACCCGCTTCGCCCACCTGCTGCGGTTCGACCCCCAGGCGCTGGAGTCCCTGCACGCCCCGGGCGAACTGCCGGACAGCGTACGGGTCGCCTCCGGCCAGCACCCCGGCGTGGTCGAGCGGATGGCGGTGGTCACGGCGGTCGCCAAGGTCGATTCGTCGTGACGGGCTTTCACATCGCTGGCGGCGGCCTGCCAGACTGGTGCCGGGGGCCGGTCAGGGGCGGACGGCCACGGCGGCGAGGCAGGACGCCTCGGCGTCGCTGACGTGCGGGGCGTCCGGTTCGGGGCGCCAGCGGGGGGTGGAGGTGATGCCGGGGGCGAGGATGTCCCAGCCGGTGAAGAACCGGGCGAACTCGTCGGCGGCCCGGGCGCGGACCGGGTTGCCGTTGTCGCGGTAGACCTGCTCGATGCGGGCCGCGTCCTGGGGGGCGTAGTCGGGGGTGAAGTGGCTGATCACCAGGGCGGAACCGCGGGTCGGCAGTGCGTTCCCGAGCGTTTCGGCGATCTCGTGGGCGCCCTCGGGGACGAAGTGGAGCAGGGCGACGAGGCTCAGGGCGATCGGCCGGGTGAAGTCGAGGACACCGGTGGCGCGGACCGCGTCCAGGAGGGCGTCGGGGTCCCGGACGTCGGCCTGGACGTAGGCGGTCCGCCCTTCGGGGCTGCTGCGCAGGAGCGCCTGGGCGTGGGTGAGGACGATGGGGTCGTTGTCCGCGTAGACGATCCTGGCCCGCGGTTCGATGCCCTGGGCGATCTCGTGGAGGTTGGGCGAGGTCGGGATGCCGGTGCCGATGTCGAGGAACTGGGTCACGCCGCCGCGGGCGAGCGCGCGGGTGGCGCGGTGCATGAACGTCCGGTTGGCGCGGGCCGCCGACCGGGCCTGGGGGAAGACCGCGAGGGCGTGCCCGGCGGCCTCCCGGTCGGCGGGGAAGTTGGTCGTGCCGTCGAGGAAGTAGTCGTAGATCCGCGCCGAGTGCGGGCGGTGGATGGCGAGGTTGACCTCGGCGCCCGGCGGAGTGGCGCTGTCGTCGTGCTGCTCTGCTGCCATGGTGCGTTGTCCCCCTGCGTCGGCGTCATGTCGTGCCCGCAGGCCGGCGCGCCACAACCCGTGGCGCAGCGTGGCGAACCCTTGCGCGGGCCATCGTTCAGCTCAACGTGACGATATCTGATCGCATGTGACTGATCACCATCTGACAAGTCATCACATGCCAGTTCATACAAACCTTTTTGGGATCCCCTTCACATCAGGCTTTTCAGGACGATTGGATGTCCGTACGGAGGACGGCCGTTCTCCACCTGACTCCACCGTTCCCGACCCCCGGGTCGGCCGAACGTCGTCCGCACGGGCGACGAGGAGGATCATTTGACCAGCGACGACGAGTGGGCAGCCGTGCGCCCCACTCATCGGCTGTCCTACCAGGCTTTCTGCGACAGCCGCGAAGAGACCTGGCGCGGAGTCGCCTGGGCCCGGTTGCACGACCAGGAACTCGTCGACCAGGCGGTCCGCAGCACCCGCCGGGAACTGGGGCAGGACTGGCTCGGCGCGCTGAGCCAGCCCGACATCGAGGCCCACGCCTGGATGATCGCCAAGCGGTGCATCGCCGACCGGGAGATGAGCGCCGGCCAGGCCCCGCCCAGCGCGGTCGTCCCGGACTGGATCGTCGCCATCCGAGGCGCCCAAGCCCTGGCCCGCGTCAGCCTGGAGAACCTCGACAACGACTACGAGGAGCTCTACAAGGCGATCCTGCGGCTGCCGGAGCGCCAGTACGACATGATCGTGCTCCGCTACATGCTGGACATCGACTACCCGACGATCGCCACCTACCTCGGCATCACCGAGACCAACGCCCGCACCACCACCAGCCACGGCCTGGCCAAGCTCCGCCGCCTCCTCGGCACCGACACCACCATGGGGGACATGCAGTGACACGGGGACACGACCGCCGGGCAGCCACCCCCCGGAACCGGTACGACGGGAACGGCGACGGACCCGACGGACCGGTCGAGCTGCCCGACGGCGTGTCCGGTCCCGACCTGCGCCGACTCGTCCGCGCCCGCGCCCCCCTGGGCGCCGAGCACCTCCAGGCCCGCCACGAACTCGACCTCGCCGCGACCCTGATCATCGCCCAGCCCGAGGCCGCCGACTCCCTGGAGGCCCTCACCAACAACCGGCGCCGCATCCACCCCGGCGGCGCGCTCGTCCTGGCCGCACTGCTCCACCTCGCCGGACACGACGACGGCTGCCAGTTCTGGCTGCAGTTCGCCGCCGGCGGCGGCAGCACGACCGCCGCCAGCTGCCTCTCCTTCCTGCACGCCGCCCGCGGCGAGTTCCGCGACGCCGACTACTGGCGCAACCAGGCCGACCAGCTCGCCGCCGAAGCCCGTAACCCGACCGCGCCGCCCGCGCCCTGGCCCGGCCGGCCGCTCCCCCCCGCCGTGTGGGCCGACACCCTCGCCGCCTGCCACGACGGCCTGACCCTGCGCCTGCCACCGCGCGTGGCCGCCGTCGTCCACCAGCTGCCCGTCGCCACCGACGACGAGGACCACGGCGAGATCCCCCAGCCCTCCCCCACCCTCGTGGACGACCTCGCCCACGCCTCCGCCCCCGCCGGCCGCCCCTGACCCCCGCCCCGACCCGCCCCGCCCGGGCGGTCGCGCCGCGGGTGGGCGGATCCGGCCATCTAAGATGCCTGAGTCACTGGTACGGGCCCAAACCTCCGTGCCGGCGGCGCAGGCCATGTCCGAAGCGGTGACGGCGAGACGAGGGAGCACCGGTGCCCAGCCAGCGGTCCATCAACGAGGCGGAGCGGCTCGTCCAGGCGAAGCTCGGCGGCATTCCGATCCGCCGGGAGCGGATGGCCGCGGTGGCCAACATCTACCGGGCCGCGTCCGCCGTCCGGCAGCACCTGGAGAACTCCGTGCTGCGCGGCTCGGACCTGACCTGGACCGCCTTCGTGGTGCTGTGGGTGGTGTGGGTCTGGGGCGAGTCCGAGACCCGGCACGTCGCCGAGGAGGCGGGGATCTCCAAGGGGACGCTGACCGGGGTGTCCCGCACGCTGGAGTCGCGCGGACTGCTGCGGCGCACCGACCACCCCACCGACGGACGGCTGGTGCTGCTCGCGCTCACCGAGGAGGGCGAGGAGTTCATGCGCGAGGTGTTCCCCGCGTTCAACGAGGAGGAGTCCTTCGTCACCGGCCGGCTGAGCGACGCGGAGTGCGTCGGCCTCGCCGACGGGCTGCGGCGCGTGGTGCTCCAGGTCGAGGAGTCGGGCGAGGAGCGGCGCCGCTCGCTGCTGAACGGCGAGGAGCCCGCCCCGCGCCGCAGCGGCCGGCGCGCCCGCCGGTAGGACTCAGCCGGCGGCCCGCACCAGGGCGTCGAAGAGGCGCTGCTGGGCCGGGTCCTCGTGGGCGGTGTCCTCGGGGTGCCACTGCACAGCGGCGAACCAGCCCTCGTAGTCGGGGAGTTCGACGGCCTCGACGGTCCCGTCGGCGGCCCGGGCGGTGACGGCCAGGCCCTCCCCGAGGCGGTCCACGTGCTGGTGGTGGTAGCAGGACACCCGGACCTCCCCGGCGCCGGTGATCCGGGCCAGCGCGGAGCCGGGCGCGAGCGGGACGGGGTGCCGCAGGTGGCGGTGGTCCCGTCCGGGGCCGCCCATGTCCTGGTGCAGGGTGCCGCCCAGCACCGTGTTGACCACCTGGAGTCCGCGGCAGACGGCCAGCAGCGGCAGTCCGCTCGCGAGGGCCCGCCGGGCGAGTTCCAGGTCGAACGCGTCCTGCTCCTCGTCCACGTCGTAGACGGCCTCGTGGGCGTCGGGCGCCCCGTAGCGGTGGGGTGCCAGGTCGCCGCCGCCGGGGAGCAGCAGCGCGTCGAAGCGGGAGAGCCGGGCGGCGACCTCCTCGGGGTCGGCGGTGCCGCCGGGCGCGTGCGGGTGCAGGGTGGCGGGCTCGCCGCCGGCCCGCCAGACGGCCTCGACCAGCGCGCGGGCGCTGACCTCCGCGGCGTACCGCAGCGCGGAGGTGGTGGCGGCGAAGCGGGCGGGGACCGCGACGAGCGGGCGGCGGGCCGTGGGCGGGCGACGGGTCACAACTGGATCCAGGTGGTCTTGAGTTCGGTGTACTTCTCCAGCGCGTGGGCGGACTTGTCGCGTCCGTTGCCGGACTGCTTCATGCCGCCGAAGGGCACGGTGAGGTCGCCCTCCTCGTAGCAGTTGACCCAGACCGTACCGGCCCTGAGGGCGCGGGAGACCCGGTGGGCGGTGGACAGGTCGGAGGTCCACAGGCCGGCCGCGAGGCCGTACTCGGTGGCGTTGGCGAGGGCGACGGCCTCGTCGAGGTCGTCGAAGGCGAGGACGGAGAGCACCGGGCCGAAGACCTCCTCGCGGGCCAGCCGGCTGTCGGGGGCGACCCGGTCGAAGACGGTCGGTTCGAGGTAGGAGCCGCCGGTGCCGGTCAGGGTGCGCCCGCCGCCCGCGCGCAGGCGGGCGCCGTCGTCGAGGGCGGTGCGGACGTGGCCGAGCACCCGGTCGAGGTGGTGCTCGCCGACCAGGGCGCCCATCTCGGTGGCCGGGTCGAGGGGGTCGCCCACCCGCAGGGCGCGGGCGCGCGCCACGACGGCCTCGGTGACCTGCTCGGCGACGGAGCGGTGGACCAGCAGCCGGGAGGGCGCGGTGCACATCTCGCCCTGGTTGAAGAAGATGCCCCAGGCGGCGGTGGCCGCGGCCCGCTCCAGGTCGGGGGCGTCGGGCAGGACGATGTTGGGCGACTTGCCGCCCAGCTCCAGCCAGACCCGCTTGAGGTTGGAGTCGGCGGAGTAGCGCAGGAAGTGGCGGCCGACGGCGGTGGAGCCGGTGAAGGCGAGGACGTCCACGTCGGGGTGGAGGCCGAGGGCGCGGCCGGCCACCGGTCCGTCGCCGGCCACGACGTTGAGCACGCCCGGCGGCAGCCCGGCCGCGAGGCCGATCCGTCCGAGCAGCAGGGCGGACAGCGGGGAGTGCTCCGAGGGCTTGAGGACGACCGTGCAGCCGGCGGCCAGGGCCGGGGCGATCTTCCAGCCGGCCAGGGTGAGCGGGAAGTTCCACGGGACGACCGCGCCGACGACCCCGGCGGGCTCCCGGGTGACGAGGGCGAGGGCGTCGGGCGCGGTGTGTGGGGACTCGTCGGTGAGCTTGTCGGCGAGCCCGCCGTACCAGCGGAAGGTGGTGATGACGGCCCGCAGTTCGATGTCGTGGGCGTCGGTGACCGGTTTGCCCATCTCCAGGCTGATGGTGAGCGCGAGTTCCGTGCGCCGTTCCTCCAGGAGGTCGGCGAACCGCAGCAGGATCCGTCCGCGGTCGGCCGGGGAGAGCCGCGGCCAGGGGCCGTGGTCGAAGGCGCGGCGGGCGGCGGCGACGGCCGCGTCGACCTCGGCCGGGCCGGCGTCGGCGGCCTCGGCCAGCACCCGGCCGTCGCGGGGCGACACCACGGGGAACGCGCCGTCGCCGGGTTCGTCGGCGCCGTCGATCAGGTGCGTGACGGCCGGTTCCAGCGCCTCGGCCCGGCGCAGCCAGTCGTCGTGGGTGGCGAGGGTCATCGGGTCCTCCGGAGCACGTGGGTGCGGGGTGGGTGGCGCGCGCCCTGCCTGCGGGCGCGCGCCGGGGAAAGCGTCAGCCGAGGAAAGCGTCAGCCGGGGAGAGCATCGACCGGGCAATGCGTCGACCCGGGGGCGCGTCAGCCGGTGCGTCGGCGCCGGATGCGCTGGTTGGCCACGCCGAGCGCCATGACGACCGGCACGGACAGGACGAGCCACAGCGCGGTACCGGCCTCGCCCCCGATCAGGGTGGTGAAGTTGGCCAGGATGAGCCAGATGGCACCGGCGATGCCGAGCGCGCCCAGCACGGGGGCGATCACGGTGTTCCACAGCCTGGTGTCGACCCGCCGGCGGCGGAAGTACACCACGACGGACACCGAGGTGAGCAGGTAGAGCAGCATCATCGCCAGGACGGCGAGTCCGCTGAACCAGGAGAAGAGGGTGAGCACCGGGTCCTTGCCGGCCAGCGCGAAGGGCACGACCAGGAGGACGGCGATGGCGGTCTGCACCCGGCCCGCGACCGCCGGGGCGTGCCGCCGGTTCAGCCGGCACAGCGGTGCGGGCAGCTGCCGGTCCCGGCCGAGGCAGAACAGGTACCGGCTGGCGGAGTTGTGGAAGGTCAGGACGCCGGCGAACAGCGAGGTGGCGAGCAGGACCGGCAGGACTCCGCCGATCCAGCCGCCGAACAGGTCGGCCACGGGGGCGAAGACGAACCCGGCGGAGTCCCCGGCGGCCACCGCCTTGGCGGCCGCCGCGGGGGCCTTGGCGGCGCCGTACGCGGAGATCAGCATCCATGAGGTGAGGGCGAAGAAGACGGTGACCACGGTCACCGAGAGGTAGGTCGCCCTCGGTACGGTCTTCTTGGGCTCCTTCGCCTCCTCGCCGTAGATGGCGGTGGCCTCGAAGCCGAACATCGAGGCCAGGGCGAACATCACGGCGACGCCCGGCGCGCCCTGGAGGGCGGCCGACGGGGAGAAGCTCTCGGCCACCCCGAGCCCTTCCGGCCCGCCGCCCTTGACCAGGGTGACCACGCCGAAGACCAGCAGGATGCTGAACTCGGCGAGGACGAACGCGGCCAGCACCCGGGCGCCCATCTCGATGCCCAGGGCGCCGAGGGCCTGCACCACGGCCATGGTGACCAGGGTGTAGACCCACCACGGGAGGTGGAGCGGGGTGTGGTCGGAGACCAGCCCGCTGACGATCGAGCCGTACAGGCCGTACATCGCCGCCTGGATGACGCAGTAGGCGAACAGGGCGACGCTCGCGCTGCCCGCGCCGGCGGCCCGGCCGAGGCCGGTGCCGATGTACGTGTAGAAGGCTCCGGCGTCCACGACGTGCCGGCCCATGGCGATGAACCCGACGGAGAAGAGCAGGATCACCGCCCCGGCCACCACGTAGGCCGCGGGGGTGCCGGAGCCGTTGCCGAGGGCGACCGAGATCGGGGCGGCGCCGGCGATGCCCGTCAGCGGGGCCTGGCCGGAGAGGACGAAGAAGAGGATGCCCAGGACACCCAGGGCGTTGGGTTTGAGCGTGGCCGCGGTGGGGGCGTCCCGCTCGGTCCGTTCGGAGGACGTCGTCCGACTGTCCACACGGATCACCTGCCAGGTCGAAGTGGGGGAAGGTCCGGAGAAGGTCGTTTCAGGTCAAACGAGTTGCCTCATCGTGGGGCGGCGCCATGCGTTTGACAAGGGGTCGGGAAGCAGGAAAAAAGGGGGGTGGTAGGGCGCGGCGTCAGCGCCCGTCGGGCTCCTCGGCCAGCCCGGCCAGCAGGCCCCTGAGCTCCGCCAGCGCCTCCTCGGTGGCCTCCCGCTCACCGAAGACCAGCTGGTGCAGCACCAGGCCCTCCAGCGCGGCGAAGACCAGCCGGGACATGCCGCGGCTCACCGGGCCGGGCAGGATCCGGCCCAACTCGCTCCGGCTGGCCTCGAAGTACTCCTCGTAGAGGCCGCGCAGGTGCGGCAGCAGCTCCGGCCGGCGGCGGGCCTCCAGCAGCAGCTCGTACTGGAAGGCCTGCACCTCGGGACCGGACTCGACCATCTCCACGAGACCGGTGGCGAAGTCGGCCGCGGGGCCGGTGCCGACGCCGAGCGCGCTGACGCTCAGCGAGGAGCGGATGGCGTGGGTCAGCGCCTCCTCGATCAGCGCGTCCCGCGTGCCGAAGTAGTGCACGACGAGCCCGTGGGTGACACCGGCCTCCTGGGCGACGGCCCGGTAGGTGAGCTTGCGCAGACCGCCCCGGGCCACCACGCGCACGGCGGCGTCCAGCAGGGCCGTCCGTCCCGTCCCGTAGTTCGTCACGCGCTTGCGGGGGCCGCGCTCGACGGTGGTGGGCTTGACGGGATCGGTCATGTGATCGACCCTACCGGCGCGCACCGGTCAGCGCTTCGGCGGCCGGATGCCGCGGAACTCCCAGTCCCCGCCCAGGGCGGTGGACAGCACCTCCTCCGACTCCGTGGGCTGCGCCCCCACGTCGGTGCGCACCGGGGTCGGCCCGGCGACGATGCGGTTGGCGAGCCGGCCGAGGCCCTCCACCTCGACCTCGACGAGGTCCCCGGGCGCCACCGGCCGGGAGTTGGCCGGGGTGCCGGACAGCAGCACGTCGCCGGGGTACAGGGTGATGGTGCGGGCGATGTCGGCGACGAGGTAGTGCATGTCCCAGGTCATCTCGTCGGTGGAGCCGTCCTGGACGACCTCGCCGTTGACGTAGGTCCGCAGCCGCTTGCCGTGGAAGTCCCAGTCGGTGACCAGCCCGGGGCCGAGCGGGCACAGGGTGTCGGAGCCCTTGACCCGGAGCATGGAGCCGGCGTCGGTGTCCCGGAAGTCGTGCAGGCCGTAGTCGTTGGCCACGGTGTACCCGGCGATGTACTCCCCCGCCTCGGCCGGGGAGACGTTGCGCGCGGTGCGGCCGATCACGATGGCGACCTCGCCCTCGTAGTTGAGCCACTTGCAGCCCTCGGGGCGGACGACCGCGCCCCGGTGGGAGTTGAGCGCCGAGGTCGGCTTGTGGAAGTAGGTGGGGCTGTCGGGCAGGCCGATCCGGAACTCCTCCACCCGGCTGCGGTGGTTGAGGTGGACGGCGATCACCTTGGAGGGGACGACGGGCGGCAGGTGGTGGGCGTCCTCGGCCGCGACGCGCCGGCCGTCGCCGGCCACCAGGTCGTCGCCCTCGCGCACGGTCTGGACGGCGGCGCCGTCGAGCAGGATGCGGCGGTACTCGGGCATGGCGGGGCCTTTCTAGCGGAGGCTGTGGGGGTTGCGCGGGCCGGCCGAGGCGGCGGACGGGCCGGTGCCCGTCCAGCCGCCCTGCGGGCGGTCGAACCAGAGGTGGGCCTGGCCGGTGCCGATCGCGTTCTCGTACTCCCCGTACTGGCGCGCCGTCGCGGTGCAGGCCCGCTCGCCGAGTGCGCCGGCCATCATCAGGTAGTGGGAGAACCCGGCCTCGGGCCGGTGGCGCCGGAACTCGTCCATGGTGTCGAGGACCCGGTCGTGGCGGCCCTCCTTGAACCAGGCGATCCGCTCCCGGTCGGCCGCCCGCGCCTCGGGGGTGAAGATGTGCGCCGGGTCGCCGGACTCGTGGTCGCGCAGCTCGCGCAGCGGCCAGAAGGTGTGGGACAGGGCCCCGGAGGCGATCAGCAGCACCCGCCGGCCCGGGGTGGCGGCGATGCCGTCGGCCAGGGCGCGGCCCAGCCGCAGGTGGTCCTCGGCGTCGCCGGTCTGGCAGACGCCGATGGTCACCCAGCGCTTGTCCGGCAGGCCCTCGCCGAGGAACTTCCACAGGTTGACGGTGGCGTAGTAGATCGGCAGGTACGCGTCGTCGACCGGGGTGATCCAGGTGCCGTGCCGGTCGGCGAACGAGGCGATGGCGCGGGCGAGTTCGGGGTCCCCGGGGAAGTCGTACGGCATCCGGCACATGCCGCGCGGCAGCTCCTCGGAGGTGAACAGCCCGGCCCGGCGCTGCTGGGCGGTGACCACGAACTCGACGGTGGTCGCCCAGTGGGAGTCCAGGACGACGACGGTGTCGTAGTCCGCGCGCTCGAAGACCTCCTCGCGCAGCTGCCGCAGGCCGGTGACGAGGGTGATCTCCCGGCCGTCGTTCAGCCGGCGCCTGGTCTCCTCGGGCAGCACGATGGTGGGCACGTGGGCCAGCAGGCCGGCCCCGACGATCTCACCCATGGCTGGTCCACCCCTTCGGCGAGGTGACGGTGTTCTTGACGTCGCAGTAGAAGTCGAAGCTCCAGGTGCCGCCCTCGCGGCCGACGCCCGAGTGGCGGGAGCCGCCGAACGGGGCCTGGAGGTCCCGGACGAAGAAGCAGTTGACCCAGACGGTGCCCGCCACCAGCCGCGCGGTGACGCGGCGGGCGCGCTCCGGGTCGCCGGTGGCCACGGTGGCCGCCAGGCCGAAGCGGGTGTCGTTGGCCAGCCGGACGGCCTCCTCCTCGGTGCCGAAGGTCTGGAGGGTCAGGACGGGGCCGAAGACCTCCTCCTGGACGATCTCCGCGTCCTGGGCGACGTCGGTGAGCAGGGTCGGCGCGTAGTACCGGCCGTCCCGGGGCCGGCCGCCGATCACGGTGCGGGCGCCGGCCGCGACGGCCCGCCGGACGAAGCCGTCGATCTTCTCCAGCTGGCGGGGGTGGACGGTGGGGCCGATGTCGGTCGCCTCGTCCCGCGGGTCGCCCTGCACGAGGCGTGCGGCCCGCTCGACGAAGCGCCGGGTGAACTCCTCGGCGACCGTCTCCTCGACGAGGAGGCGGGTGGCGGCCAGGCAGACCTGGCCGGCGTTGTCGTACTGCTCCACCGCGAGGTCGACGGCGAGGTCCAGGTCGGCGTCGGCGAAGACCAGCAGCGGGGACTTGCCGCCCAGTTCGAGGCTGAGCGGGGTGAGGTTGGCGGCGGCCGACGCGGCGATCCGCCGGGCGGTCGGCACGGACCCGGTGAAGCTGATCCGGCGCACGTCCGGGTGCGAGGTGAGGGCGTCGCCGATCTCGGAGCCGTACCCCTGCACCACGTTGAGGACGCCGGCCGGCAGCCCCGCCTCGGCGGCGATCCCGGCGAGCAGCGAGGCCGTCAGCGGCGACCACTCGGCGGGCTTGAGGACGACCGTGTTCCCGGCCGCGAGGGCCGGGGCGACCTTCCAGGTGGCCAGCATCAGCGGCGCGTTCCAGGGGGTGATCAGCACGCAGGGGCCGGCCGGGTCCCAGCTGACGTGGTTGGTGTGGCCGCGGGTGTCGAAGTCCTCGTGGCCGAGCCGCAGCAGCCAGTCGGCGAAGAAGCGGAAGTTGTGGGCGACCCGGGGCATGACGCCGCGGCGGTGCGAGCGCAGCAGGGCGCCGTTGTCGGCCGTCTCCACGACGGCCAGCTCCTCCAGCCGGCGCTCCACGCCGTCGGCGACGGCGTGCAGGAGGCGGGCCCGCTCCTCGCGCGGGGTGGCCGCCCAGGCGGGGAAGGCGGCCTTGGCGGCGGCGACGGCGGCGGCGGCCTCCGTCGCGGTGCCCCGGGCGATCTCGCCGAGGACGGCGCCGTCGACGGGCGAGACGTCGGTGAAGGTGCCGGCGGAGGCGACGCGTTCGCCGCCGATCCAGTGCCGGGTGTCGACGGCGACCCCGGCGACGGTGGTGGTGTGTTCGCTCATGTCCTGGGCTTCCTCGTGTCTCCGGGTTCCTCGTGGTCGGTGCGGCGGGGGGTCACTCGGCGCCGGAGGTGCCGGACTCCAGCAGCCGGCCGCCGTCCCACACCACGCCGACCTGCCGGTAGTAGGCGGCGATCGGCTCGCGGACCTCCAGCCGGGCCAGCTCCTCGGTGGGCGCCTCGAACAGCTCCAGTTCGGAGTCGCCCACCCAGGGCTGCCCGGCCTCGAAGGAGGCGGCGCCGGACTCGACCAGCTCGTCCAGGGCGAGGCCCTTGCCCTTCTCGATGGAGGGCAGCCAGCGGTGGTGGAGCATCGGGTGGCCGTTGACGAAGCCGTTGCTCTCCGACGGCTCGCGCAGCGTGACGACGGCCTGGGCCAGGCGCCGGTCCGCGGCGGCGAGGGTCGCGCCGAACCGGGCGCCGGCCTCGATCCGCGGGGCGGGCCCGTACGGGTGCGGCCGGGTCTGGTGGATGGAGCCGAGCTTCTTCGGGTAGCCCTGGTGCAGCCCCCGGGCGATCGCGAAGTCCTTGTCGACCCAGATGTGCGCGCAGCGGCTGTACGTCCGGCCCCGGTACGCGCAGCGGACGACGGCGAACGCCTCCTTGTACTGGGCGCGCACCGGGTCGAGCAGCTCCCGTCCGGAGTCGGAGCAGGACTGCCAGTCGGCCCAGATCAGCGCGACGGCGCCCGGGTCCTCGTCGGCGAGTTCCAGCGGCTCGGGCAGCAGCTCGCGCACCCGGGCCGGGTCGGTGCGGTACTCGACGGTGAGCAGGTCGCCGGAGTAGCGCCACGGCGGCGGGGGGATCAGCGACGAGTCGCCGGTCGCCGTCTTGGGGTGGAAGTATCCACGGACACTGGCCACTTGGGGTTCCTTACGCGGTGGGAGCGGGGTGTGGGAGGGCGGGCCGCGCTACGGCCGGCTGCGGGAGGGCGGGCTGCTCTACGGCCTGCTGCCCTACGGTCGGCTGCTCGACGGCCGGCTGCTCGACGTCCGGCCGCCGCAGCAGCTCGGCGCGGTAGCGGGCGGCGGCCGCCGCGGCACCCCGCCCGCCGAGGGCGACGACGCCGACCAGGCGGCCGGCCCGGTGGTAGCCGACCAGGACGTCCCCGTCGGGGTCCCCGTCGAGGTCGCCGTCCAGGACGCGCGCGTCGTCCCGGCCGAGGCCGGGGGCGCCGAAGGACTGCAGCCGGAAGTCGTGCTGGTCGCTCCAGAAGGTCGGCAGCGGGGCGAACGGCGCGAGACCGTGGTCGGCGCCGGTGAGGTGGGCGGCGAGCACCCTGGCGGCGTGCTTGGCCGTGTCGGTGGGGATGGACCAGTGCTCGACGCGGCGCGGGACGCCGTCGTACCGGGCGTTGGGGAAGCGGGCGACGTCACCGACGGCGACCACCTCCGGCCGCCCGCCGGCCCGCAGGTGCTCGTCCGTGCGCACGCCGTCGGAGAGGTCCAGGCCGTTGCCTTCGAGCCACTCGGTGTTGGCCACCGAGCCGACCGACTCCACCACCACGTCCGCGGCCAGCACCCGGCCGTCCGCCAGCACCACCCCGGTGACCCGCTCCTCGCCCCGGAAGCCGGTCACCCCGGTGCCGAGGGCGAAGCGGACGCCCCGCCGCCGGTGGCGGCCGAGCAGCGACCCGGCGAGCAGTTCGCCCAGCGGGCCGACCATGGGCAGCGGCTGCGGGTCGACGACGGTGACCTCGGCGGCGCCGAGGGCGACGGCGGTGGCGGCCACCTCGCAGCCGATGAAGCCGGCTCCGACCACGACCACCCGCGCGCCGGGCCGGGTCAGCGCCTCGCGCAGCCCCCGGGCGTCGGCCTGGGTCCGGACGGTGTGCCGTCCGGTGGCGGGGCCGGGGCAGCGCAGCCGCCGGGCGCGCATGCCGGTGGCCACGACGAGGGCGCGGTAGGGCAGGGTCTCGCCGCCGTCGAGTTCGACGGTCCGGCGGTCGAGGTCGGCCCGGACGACCGCGGTGCCCAGGCGCCAGTGCACGTCGGAGACGCCGGCCCGGGGCCGGAGGGCGAGCGAGTCGAAGGAGGCCGTGCCCGCCAGGACCTCCTTGGACAGCGGGGGCCGGTTGTAGGGCATGTGGGGCTCGTCCCCGACGAGGGTGATCGGCCCGTCCCAGCCCGCGGCGCGCAGCTGTTCGGCGGCGCGCAGCCCGGCCATGGAGGCGCCGGCCACGAGGACGGGTGCGCCGGCCCCGGCAGTGGGTACGCCGGCCCCGGCGGTGGGTGCGGTCACGGCTCAGTCCTCGATCCGGATGGCCTGGAGCGGGCAGACGTCGGCGGCCTCCTCGACGTCGGCGCGCAGGCCCTCGTCGGGGTGGGCGACGTACGCGAGGTGTCCGTCCTCGTCGAAGCGGAAGACGTCGGGGGCGGCGAAGACGCACTGGCCGTGGTCCTGGCACTTGTTCATGTCGACGACGACCTTCATGGCCGGTCCTCCTGGTGGTGGGGGAGCGTCGCGGGAAAGGAAGGGAACGGGGGGATCGCGGGGGGCGTGGGGCCGCGGGGGCCGGATCACGGCCGAGGGGGCGGCGGACGCCGGAGGCAGGGGGCGATGGCCGCCGAGGAAGGCGGTGACGAGCGACCGCCAAAACGTTTGATGTCAAATAACATAGGAAGCAGCCGGCCTCTGGTCAAGAGCTATCCGGATGGATAAATTTCTGGGGCAGACCCCTTGCGGGAGAGCGACCGGCGTCCCTACCGTTTGCCACCAGCGAGCGAGCGTGTCCTGCCCCACCCCGCAGCCCGAAGCCGCCGCGCCCCCTCCCCCACCCCGCCACTGCCGTGCGCCCTGGCCCTCCCGACGCCGTGAACGCGGGGAGGCGCCCCACTTCCCCCAGAGGAGACACCGGTGAGCGCATCCGACATCCCGCCCGTCCGCCACCACCTGGAGCGGCTGGCCGCCCAGGGCATCGACGTGGTCCGGGTGACCTATCCCGACCTCATCGGCACCGAACGGGCCCGGGACGTCCTGCTGGACCACCTGCCCTCGGCCTGCGAACACGGCCTCGCCTTCTGCCGCGCCGTCTACCACACCAGCCCCCAGGGCGACGTGGTCCCCGTCCCCGGCGGCCTGGACGCCGGCCTGCCCGACATCTGCGTGCGCCCCGACCTCGACACCCTGGCCGCCCTGCCCTGGGAGCCCGGAGTCGCCAGCTGCCTCGGCGACGTCACCGACCCGGCCACCGGACGGCCCGCCCCGGAATCCCCCCGCGACCTGCTGCGCACGGTCGTCGACCGGTGCCGGGAGCACGGCCTGCACCCGGTCGTGGGGCCGGAGTTGGAGTACTTCCTGTGCGACGCCGCGCCCGGGACCCCGCAGGGCTGGCGCCGCTACAGCGAGGCCGCCGGCGTGGTCTACACGGCGGGGCTGCGCGCGGACGCCGACAACCACCTGCTGCGCACCCTGCGCCTGCTGCGCGACCTCGGCATCGGCATCACCAACGGCAACCACGAGTTCGACGGCTCCCAGTTCGAGATCAACCTCAACCACTCCGACGCCATGGCGGCCGCCGACCGCGCCTTCCGCTTCAAGTCCGCGGTCAAGGAACTCGCCCGCAAGGAAGGCCGGTTGGCCACCTTCATGGCCAAGCCCTTCCAGGGCGCCGGCGGTTCCGGCTTCCACCTCCACCTGTCCTGCGTGGACGGCGCGGGCGGCAACGTCTTCGCGGACCCGGCCGCGCCGTACGGGCTCAGCGCGACCGCGCGCCACGCGGTGGCCGGCGTCCTCGCCCACGCCCCGGCGCTCGCGGCGCTGGCCAACCCGACGGTCAACTCCTACAAGCGCTTCGGCCCCGACACCCTCGCCCCCTGGCTGATCGACTGGGGGCTGGACAACCGCAGCGCCATGGTCCGGATCCCGCCGGAGCGCGGCTCCGGCAGCCGCTTCGAACTGCGGCTGGGGGACGCGAGCGCCAACCCCTACCTGCTGATCGCGGGGACCGTCGCGGCGGCCCTGCTGGGCGTCCTCGCCGGCGAGGAGCCCGCCGCCCCGCTGGAGGGCTACGGCTACGACCGCGCCAGGTCCGCGCTGCTGCCGACGTCCCTGCCCGAGGCGCTCGACGCCCTGGAGGCGGACCAGGCCCTGACCGGGGTGCTCGGCCGGGACTTCGTCGACGCCTACCTCTCGTACAAGCGCGACGAGGTCGCCCGCTTCCAACGGCACGTCACCGACTGGGAGTTCACCGAGTACGCGTACCACCTGTGAGACCGAGGAGACCAACCGTGACCACCGTGCCGTCCACGCCGCCCGCCTCCGGCGCCATCGACGAACCGCTGCCCCTCGACCAGGTGGACCTGGCCGACCTCGACAACTTCACCGACGGCGTCACCCCGTGGCGGATGTTCCACACCCTGCGCCACCAGGACCCGGTGCACTGGCAGCCGGAGGAGGCGCCCAACTCCGGCTTCTGGGCGGTCACCCGGCACGCCGACATCGCCCGCGTCGACCGGGACGCCGAGACCTTCACCTCGACGAGGTTCGTGAACCTGGAGGAGGTCGACGATGACCAGATCAAGAAGCGCGCCTCCATCCTGGAGCTGGACGGGGTCCGCCACCGCGCCCTGCGCAGCATCCTCCAGCGCCAGTTCGGCGCGGGCGTGATCAACAGCTACGCCGACTTCCTGCGCGGCCTGACCGCCACCACGCTGGACGCCGCCCTGGCCAAGGGCCGCTTCGACTTCGTCAAGGAGGTCTCCGCCGACTTCCCGATCAACGTCCTCGCCCGCCTCCTGGACGTGCCCCCGGAGGACAACCAGCAGCTCATCGACTGGGGCAACCGGATCATCGGCAACACCGACCCGGACTACGCCGACGTCCTGCTGCACAGCGCGGAGAGCGAGAAGTACCGCGACCTGCCGTTCCGTTCGCCCGCCTCGCTGGAGGTCTTCGCCTACGGCCGCGAACTCGCCCGGCAGCGGCGCGGCGGCGCCGGCACCGACCTGGTCTCCAGGCTGGTCAACGAGACCCCCCGCGACGGGGTGCCGCTCTCGCCGCAGGACTTCGACAACTACTTCCTGCTCCTGGTCGTCGCCGGCAACGAGACCACCCGGCACACCATCAGCCACTCCATGCTGGCCCTCCTCCAGCACCCCGAGCAGCTCGCCCGCCTCCGGCAGGACCCGTCCCTCATCCCCGGCGCGGTGGAGGAGTTCCTGCGCTGGGCCTCCCCCGTCTACCACTTCCGCCGCACGGCCACCCGCGACGTCGAACTCGGCGGCAGGCGGATCAGGGAGGGCGAGAAGGTCGTCATGTGGTTCGCCTCCGGCAACCGCGACGAGGAGGTCTTCGGCAACCCCTACGACTTCGACGTGACCCGCCGCGACAACGACCACGTCACCTTCGGCAAGGGCAGCCCCCACCTGTGCCTGGGCAACCTGCTCGCGCGCACCGAGATCCGCATCATGTTCGAGGAGCTGATCCCGCGGCTGGCGGGCATCGAACTCGCCGGGGACGTCCCGCGGGTGCGCTCCAACTTCGTCAACGGCATCAAGCGGCTCCCGGTCGAGGTCACCCTCGCCTGACCCGCCGCACGAGGTCGGACGGGCCGCCGCCCGTCACGGACACGCGGCCGCCCCGGCGCCCCGGCGACGGCGCGTCACGCCCGCCGCGCCGGGACAC
>NZ_JBSFJC010000087.1:0-38627 GCF_053597855.1 Kitasatospora sp. NPDC001225 | reverse complement strand
GGCGTGTGCGGCGGCCAGCTGCTGCTGGGCCTCGCCGCGGGCGGCGTCCACGTCGGCGGCGGCCTGGGCGCCGGCCTGCTGGGCCTGCTCGGAGGCGGCGCGCAGCAGGCGCTCGGCGTCGTTCTGGGCCCGCTGCAGGGCGGCCTCGGCGGCGGCCTGGGCCTCGCCGCGGGCGGCGTCCACGTCGGCGGCGGTCTGGGCGCGGGCGTGGTCGGAGAGGGCGACGGCCTCCGCACGGGCGGCGGCGACCATCCGCTCGGCCTCGGCGCGGGCGTCCTGGAGCAGCCGCTGGGCCTCCTGCTCGGAGCCGGCCCGGGTCTGCTCGGCCCAGCCGTTGACGTGCTGCTCGGCGGAGCGGCGCAGCTCGGCGAGCTCGTCCTCCAGCTGGCGGCGACGGGCGGCGAGGTCGGCCTCCAGCCGGGCGGTGCGCTCGGCGGCCTCGGCCATGATCCGCTGGGTCGCGGCCTGGGAGTCGCGCAGCTGGCGCTCGGCGTCGGCGCGCAGCTGCTGGGCCTGCATCTCGGCGGTGCGGAGCATCTGCTCGGCCTGGCCGGAGACGGCGTCGAAGGCGCGCGGCTGGGCCAGCATCCGGCGGGACTCGTGCAGTTTCGCCCGCAGGACCTCCACCTGGTAGGCGAGGTCTTCGGCATGCTCGACTGCCTTGTCGCGCTCCTTCCGAGTCCGACCCATCTCGGCCTCGAACTGGGAGAGGTGATCGTCAGCCTCGTAGCGGTCGTTGCCCCGCACTCCGCGGTCCCATCCATCTCCTGGTCGCGTCCTCGACCCGGCCGGTTCCGGGCTCCGGTATCCCGGGCGCCGGTCCGACTGGTCCTTGCATCCGCAGCCGGTGGACGGTCCCCCGCCATGCCGGGGCCGCCCGCCGCGGTCGTCGGAATCCGGGGCGCGGGAGCGCGGGGGTGCCGCGTTCCCCCGTCCGAGTGGACTCCTGGGCGAACTCTTGCCTTGTGGAGAATGGTGACAGATCCGTCTTGCGACTGTTCAGCCGTGCCCGCGTAATGGACTCCCCTTGCGACGGGCCGACCGCCGGAGGGCGGACAGGCCTGTCTTCGGCCGTGCCCGTCGCCTCCGTCCCCCGGAGCCTTCGCGCACCTGGGCATTGTAGTGGGAGCGCACTGCGGGGGAATGGCCGCAGGGGTGTTTTCCGGCTCTTCCCGCCAGGTTACTGACGGGTCATGACCGACGGACCGTCGGCTGCCCCCGGGACGCCGCGCGCCCGGGGGCGGGCCGGGAGGGGGTCAGTGCCCGTCGTGGCCCTGCTGCGCGGAGGTGACCAGCTCGGTCAGCACGCCGCCGCAGTCCTTGGGGTGCAGGAAGGTGATCCGCGAACCCATCGAGCCGATCCGCGGCTGGTCGTAGAGGACCCGGACGCCCTTGTCCCGGATGGCCTCGGAGTCGCCGTCCACGTCGGCGGTGCCGAAGGCGATGTGGTGCACGCCCTCGCCGTTCTTCTCCAGCCACTTGGCCACGGTGGAGTCGGGCCGGGTGGGCTCCAGCAGCTGGAGGTACGAGGCGCCGCCGTCGTCGGTGCCGTTGATCCGGAGCATGGCCTCGCGGACGCCCTGCTCCTCGTTGACCTCGGAGTGGAAGACCTCGAAACCGTAGGTGGCGCGGTAGAACTCGACCGTCTTGTCGAGGTCTCGGCAGGCGATGCCGATGTGGTCGATGCGGGTCAGCACGACGGCCTCCGGGAGGTGGGGAGAAGGTGGTGGGGCTAAAGGTGCACCCAGTGCAGCGCATGGCCCGCGACGGGCGCCAGTGCCGGGCGTGCGAGCCTGCTCACACGGCGGGCCGCCCGGCGGGCGGCCCGCCGGGCGGTTCACCCGGAGCGGGTCGGCACGGTGTTGACTGGATGGTGCCAGTGCGCTCGATCACACCGTCGCTCCGGTGACGGGCGGGTAACGGGTCAGTACATTGAGCGCATCCTCACCTGGCCACGACGTGCGAAGGGGCCCGTCCCATGACCAACACCACCTCTGTGATCGTTGCCGGTGCGCGGACCCCGATGGGTCGCCTGCTGGGTTCCCTCAAGGGCTTCTCCGGCGCCGACCTCGGCGCCGTCGCGATCAAGGCGGCCCTGGAGCGGGCCGGGATCACCGGCGAGCAGGTCCAGTACGTGATCATGGGCCAGGTGCTCCAGGCCGGCGCCGGCCAGATCCCGGCCCGCCAGGCCGCCGTCAAGGCCGGCATCCCGATGAACGTCCCGGCGCTGACCGTCAACAAGGTCTGCCTCTCCGGCCTCGACGCCATCGCGCTCGCCGACCAGCTGATCCGGGCCGGCGAGTTCGACATCGTGGTGGCCGGCGGCCAGGAGTCGATGACCAACGCCCCGCACCTGCTGCCGAAGTCCCGCGAGGGCTTCAAGTACGGCGCGATCGCGATGCTCGACGCGATGGCCCACGACGGCCTCACCGACGCCTACGAGAACATCCCGATGGGCGAGTCCACCGAGAAGCACAACACCCGCCTGGGCATCCCGCGCGAGGCGCAGGACGAGATCGCCGCCGCCTCCCACCAGCGGGCCGCCAAGGCGCAGGCCGACGGGGTCTTCGACGCCGAGATCGTCCCGGTCGCCATCCCGCAGCGCAAGGGCGAGCCGGTGCTGTTCAGCCAGGACGAGGGCATCCGCGCGGACACCACCGTCGAGGGCCTGGCCAAGCTGCGCCCGGCCTTCACCAAGGACGGCACGATCACCGCCGGCACCTCCTCGCAGATCTCCGACGGCGCCGCCGCCGTGGTCGTGATGAGCAAGGCCAAGGCCGAGGAGCTGGGCCTGACCTGGATCGCCGAGATCGGCGCGCACGGCAACGTGGCCGGCCCGGACAACTCGCTCCAGTCGCAGCCGTCCAACGCGATCAGGCACGCGCTGGCCAAGGAGGGCCTGGAGGTCGCCGACCTCGACCTGATCGAGATCAACGAGGCCTTCGCGGCCGTCGCCCACCAGTCGATGAAGGATCTGGGCGTCACCTCCGACATCGTCAACGTCAACGGCGGCGCCATCGCGCTCGGCCACCCGATCGGGATGTCCGGCGCCCGCGTGGTGCTGACCCTGGCGCTGGAGCTGCAGCGCCGCGGCGGCGGGGTCGGCGCGGCCGCGCTGTGCGGCGGCGGCGGCCAGGGCGACGCGCTGATCGTGCGCGTCCCGAAGGCCTGACCGGCTCAGACCAGGGCTGCGGACCGCCGGTGGCGGTCCGCAGCCCCTTCGGCATCCGCGCAAGGAGCTCCTGATGATCGATGTCGCCACGCTGGTCGAGCAGGCCCGGGCGGGCCGGCCGCGGGCGGTCGCCCGGCTGATCACGCTGGTCGAGAACGCCGCGCCGCAGCTGCGGGAGGCGATGGCCGCGCTCGCGCCGTACACCGGGCGGGCGTACACGGTGGGCCTGACCGGCTCGCCCGGGGTCGGCAAGTCGACCTCCACCTCGGCGCTGGTCTCCGCCTACCGGCGGCTCGGCAAGCGGGTCGGGGTGCTGGCCGTCGACCCGTCCTCGCCGTTCTCCGGCGGCGCGCTGCTGGGCGACCGGGTCCGGATGCAGGACCACGCGACCGACCCCGAGGTGTTCATCCGCTCGATGGCCACCCGCGGCCACCTCGGCGGGCTCTCCTGGACGGCGCCGCAGGCGCTGCGGGTGCTGGACGCGGCCGGCTGCGAGGTGATCCTGGTGGAGACCGTCGGGGTGGGCCAGTCCGAGGTCGAGGTCGCCGCCCAGGCCGACACCACCGTGGTGCTGCTGGCCCCCGGGATGGGCGACGGCATCCAGGCCGCCAAGGCCGGGATCCTGGAGATCGGCGACGTCTTCGTGGTCAACAAGGCCGACCGGGACGGCGCCGACGCCACCGCGCGGGAGCTCAACCACATGCTGGGCCTCGGCGAGGCGCGGGAGGCGGGGGACTGGCGTCCGCCGATCGTCAAGACCGTCGCGGCCCGCGGCGAGGGCGTGGACGAGGTGGTCGAGGCGCTGGAGAAGCACCGCGCCTGGCTGGAGGAGCACGGCGAGCTCGCCGCGCGGCGCCGCCGCCGGGCCGCCGAGGAGATCGAGGCGATCGCGCTGGCCGAGCTGCGCGCCCGGATCGGCGACCTGCGCGGGGACCGGCACCTGGCCGTCCTCGCCGAACGCGTCGCCGAGGGCGCCCTGGACCCGTACGGCGCCGCCGACGAGCTCGTCGCCGGCCTGACCCGCGGCTGACCCGGGCCGGGCGCGCGGGCCCGCGAACCGTTTCCGCCCCGCCGCGATCGGATCGCGGCGGGGCGGAGTGGTGCGTGGGGTGCTACGGCTTGCCGCGCAGGCCGCGGAGGTGTTCGGCGACGGGGGCGAGGGCCTGGTACATGTCGTCGAGCTGCTCCGGGGTGAAGCGGTCGATGAAGTGGGCCCGGACGCTGCGCACGTGGTCGGGGGCGACCCGCTGCATGGTCTCCCAGCCGTGTTCGGTGAGGTGGGCGTAGAGGCCGCGGCGGTCGCCGGGGCACTCCTGGCGCAGCACCAGGCCGGCGTTCTCCATCCGGGTGATCTGGTGGGAGAGGCGGCTCTTCGACTGGAGGGTGGCGGTCGCGAGGTCGGTCATCCGCATCCGGCGGTCCGGGGCCTCGGAGAGCACGACCAGGATCTCGTAGTCGTTGATCGCGAGGTTGTGCGGCTGGAGTTCGCGGCTGAGCTGGTAGTCCAGCAGCTTGGCGACCTCCAGATGGGCGCGCCACATCCGCTGCTCCCTGGCGGTCAGCCAGGGAGTCTCCTCCTCGGGCTGCGACGGAGGGGTGTCCGCGGTCTCGATCGTGTGCGTATCCATGCCCTCTAGCATAGCCGATTTAGTTCAATCTTGTACAAGTTTACAGGCCGAAACGTCGTCCGAGGTCGCCCAGGTTACCGAGCCCGGGGATGTTGGGGTTGCCGCCGCCGTGCCCGGCCGTGCCCGGCTGGGACGGCACGCCGCCCACCGGGACGCCCGCCTCGGCGTCGACCGCTCCGACCGACCGCTCCGCCATCAGCTTCTCGCTCGACTGCAGCAGCACCTGGCCGGCGCCGATGAACTCGAACTGGTGCTCCTCGCCGGAGGCCCCGCCGATGCCGGTCAGCCGGCGCAGGCCGCCGATCAGCCCGTGCATGTAGTCGTGGTCGTAGTGGTGGCACGGCGCCGGGCAGTCCGCCCAACCGACCAGCGCCTGCGGGTCCACCCGGATCGGCGGCTCGACGAAGTGCACCGGGCCGTTGGAGGCGGCGACGAAGCGGCCGGTGCCGATCAGGGTCAGGAAGCCCGGGATGATCGACTGCTTGAGCCGCAGCGTCGGGTCGAAGGCCAGCAGGTTGCCGGAGCGGACGGTCAGGTTGCCCTCGTCCAGGTCGTACGAGTTGAGGTCGAACGCCCGGTCGGCCAGCAGCAGTTTGCCACGGCCCTCGGCGACCACCCAGTCCGCCGCGTGCATCGGCGAGTTGAAGTGCTGGCCGAGCACCCGGTCGACCGCCCCGGCGCCGACGCCCTTGAAGGTGATGTCGCCGTAGTAGGCGACCATCTTGCCCTTCTGGAGGAAGTAGGAGCCGTTCAGGTCGACCGAGAAGGCGTACGGGTTGACGTTGTCGCCGGCCGGCAGGCTGTGGGCGTCCCACACCACCGGCCCGGTGCCGCCGTGGCCGGTCGGCAGCGGGGCCAGTGGGCCGCCGAACTGCTCCTGGGCGTACGGCTGTTGCTGGCCGTACGGCTGCTGGGGCGGCTGCTGGTACTGCTGCTGGGGCTGGTGGCCGGGCGGGGGCGGCGGGTAGCCCTGCGGCGGGGGCGGCGGGTACCCGCCGGGCTGCGGGTAGCCCGGCTGCGGGCCGTACCCCGGCGGGGGCGGCGGGGTCGCGAAGCCGGGCTGGGTCGGCTGGTTGTGCGGCGAACCGTACGGGGGCTGCGGCGGGTAGGACATCAGAGCTTCTCCTCGCTCGCCTGGACGTACACCGCGCCCTGCCCGGACAGTTCCAGCTGGAACGCCTCGCCCGAGCCGCGGCCGATCATGTCGCGCCAACCCAGCGCCGTGGAGAGCTTGTTGCGCACGTCGCCGCGGTGCGCCACGTACGCCTGGGGGTCGACGTGGACCGACTGGCCGGGGGTGATCGGCAGCTCGAAGACGCCGCCGTGGGCCATCACCGCGACCGAGCCCTGGCCCTCCAGCTTGGTGGTGAACAGGCCCTGCCCGGTGACCTGGCCGCGGACCATGCCCATCACCCCGCCCTGCGAGCCCATGAACATGGTGGACTGCCGCAGCGTGCCCTCGAAGGCGAGCAGCCGGTCCGCCTCGACGTACAGGGTGTCGCCGAACAGGTCGATCACGTGGACGTGGTGGCCGCCGTGGCCGAACATCACCCGGCCCTGGCCCTCGACGGTCATCAGCGGGGTGTCCTCGTTGGCCACCCGGCGGCCGATCATCGACATCACGCCGCCCTGCCCGCCGGTGATGTTCGGCGTGAAGCGGACGTCGCCGCTGTACGCGAGCATCGCGCCGCGCTGGCTGAACAGCCGCTGCCCGGGCACCACCTGGGCTTCGACCATCTTCCCGTTGATCTTCGTGAAGCCCATCAGACGTCGCCCCCGATGGTGGCCTTCTCGGAGGGCTGGACGTACACCAGGCCCTCGCCGGTGAACTCGATCTGGACGGCCTCGCCGCCGCCCTCGCCGATGATCGTGGTCCAGCCCGCGCCCGACTTCAGGCTGCGCTGCAGGGTGCCGGTGTGCGCCACGTAGGCGCCCGGGTCCACCCGCAGCGGCATGCTCTTGTCGACCCGCAGGATGACGGCCGGGCCGTTGGAGGTGACGGCCGCCCAGCCGTGGCCCTCCACCTTGGTGGTGAACAGGCCGTTGCCCGAGGACATGCCGTTCAGCCCGGTGAAGCTGGTGCCGGTGTGCAGGGCGGACTCGGTGCAGAGCAGGTTGTCCGACTCGACGTACAGCGTCTCGCCGTTCAGCCGCACCAGGCTGATCTCGGTGGCCTTGTCGGCGAAGTAGCAGGTGCCCTGCCCCTTCACTTCCATGACCGTCATCTTCTCGCCGGTCAGCCGGCGGGTGACCATGCCGCGCAGGCCGTCCCCGCCGCCGGTCAACTTCTTGAAGGCCATCTGCCCGGTGTAGGCGACCATCGAGCCGTGTCGCGCCTTGACGGCGTCGCCGCCCAAGTCGACGGCGAGCACGCGCGATCCCTGGAGTCTGAACTGTGCCACGGCCGCAATCTAGCCGCTGCGGCCGTGGCGCGGGGAGGGTGCGTGGGCCGACTGGTACCGGTCTGGGACAAACGCGCCGGTCACGCCCGGCGCACGCGCCCCGGTCAGGCCCGGGCGTGCGCCCCCTGTCCGGGGCTCGGAACGGTGCCGGCCGCCTGCTCGACCTCCAGCAGCGAGGCCGAGTGGCGCTCCGCCTCGAAGGCCACCACGCCGCCGCGCAGCCCGAACAGGCGCTTGGAGAGCATGATCCAGAGCACCGCCGCGATGTTCAGCACCAGGGTGCAGATCTTCAGCGCGCTGACGTGGTGGCTCAGCTCGTAGCCCTCCAGCGGCAGGAAGGCCGCGGTGGCGACCACCGTCAGGTACTCGGCCCAGCGCTTGTTCAGCCAGAGGCCGACCGCCTCGACGATCTCGATCACCGCGTAGGCGATCAGCGCGCCCGCGACGATCAGCAGGGTGCTCTTCTTGAAGTCGAAGGTCTTGCGGATGGTCTCGACGATCGGGGCGTGTTCGAGGTCCCAGTGGAAGTGGTCGGTGACCGGCCGGAACACCGTGAGGTTCTCGTCGAAGACCCGGTGCACCGCGTCCTGGCTGTTGGAGAACTTCCACACGGCCCAGGCGACCACGATGATCAGCAGTCCGCGCAGCACCCGCTCGACGGCCAGGAAGCGCAGGATGAACAGGTCCCGCAGCGCCTTGCCGCGCGGCACCAGCGGCGCTTCGTCGGCCGGGCCGGAGCCGTGCGGGGCGCCCAGCGCGAAGTCGCCGCAGCGCAGGCAGCGCCAGGCGTCGCCGAGGGCGGTCGACGCGTGCAGCCGGGAGGCCAGCTCCGGCTCCGTCGGCGCGTAGGTGGTGTGGCCGCGCTTGGCGCAGGTCCTGCGGTCCCAGTCGCGCTTGAACATGTGGTGAGTACCCCCCGTGTGCGATGCCTCGGCGCCCGGATCGGTGGGCGCGCGGGCAGCAGGATAGGGGTTCCCGGTGACGGGCGGTCGCGCTCGGTGGCGTTCCGGCACAGAGCTGTGACAGGGCGGGCGGGCGCCGGACGGGCTCCGGGCAGGCGCCGGGCCGGCCGCTGTGAGATGGGGCACGGTGGCCACCCCCGGCCGGGGTCCCGTCCGTGGGCTCGGCGATAATGGGCCGGAATGCTTGTGAGTCGCTTCACAAGCGAGCCCGCGCCGCCGACCCCCCATATCGAGGTATCCATCGTGAACAGCAGCGCCGTCCACCGCCTGCGCCTGGTCTCCGGCCCCGAAGGGGTCTCCTTCATCCTGCTGCTGATCTGCTCGGTGCTGAAGCGGACGACCTCGTTCGACGCCGTCCCGGTGATGGGCATGGTGCACGGCGTCCTGTTCATCCTGTACGTGGTCTTCTGGATCCAGGCCTGGCAGGCGCAGAAGTGGGACGCCAAGCGCGGCGTCCTGATGTTCGTGCTCGCGGTGCTGCCCACCGGCGGCTTCTTCGCCGAGCGGATGCTGGCCAAGGAGGAGCGGGGCGAGCTGAAGCCCGCCACCGCCTGAGCCGGCCGCCCGGGCCCCCGCTCGGGCTCCGGCCTCCTCGTGGACGGTCGACAGGCTGCCACGGCCTCCTCTCCCAAAGGGCCGCGGCAGCCTGTCGCCGTTTCTTACCGGGGGTGGCTCGATTTCCTACCGGTTGCTACCGGTTCCTACCGGGGGTGGTGCGGGTCAGCTGACGTTGACGCCGCTCCAGGCCGCCGCGACCGCGTTGTACTCGGTGCTGGAGGCGCCGTACAGGTCGGTGGCGGCCTTCAGGGTCGCGGTGCGGGCGGCCTTGTAGTTGGTGGTGGAGGTCATGTAGACGGTCAGCGCGCGGTACCAGATCGCCGCCGCCTTGTCCCGGCCGATGCCGGTCACCGTCGAGCCGTTGGAGGTCGGGCTGTTGTAGCTGACCCCGTTGATGACCTTCGCCCCGCTGCCCTCGGCGAGCAGGTAGAAGAAGTGGTTGGCGACGCCCGAGGAGTAGTGGACGTCCTTGTTGCCGACCGTGGAGGACCAGTAGTCGGCCGAGGCGCCGTCCTTGGAGGGCTTGTCCATGTAGCGCAGCGGCGTGCCGTTGCCGTTGATGTTGAGCTTCTCGCCGATCAGGTAGTCGCCCGGGTCGACCGAGAGGTTGGCGGACCACTCGACCATGGTGCCGAAGATGTCCGAGGTGGCCTCGTTGAGGCCGCCGGACTCACCGGAGTAGTTGAGGTTGGCGGTGGCGGAGGTGACGCCGTGGCTCATCTCGTGGCCGGAGACGTCGATCGCGGTCAGCGGGTGGGTGTTGCCGGAGCCGTCGCCGTACGTCATGCAGAAGCAGGAGTCGTCCCAGAACGCGTTGACGTAGTTGGTGCTGTAGTGGACCCGGCTCGCCGCGCCGACGCCGTTGTTCTTGATGCCGTTGCGGCCGAAGGTGTTCTTGTAGTAGTCCCAGGTGGCCGCCGCGCCGAACTGGGCGTCCACGGCCGCGGATTCGCGGTTGGAGGCCAGGCCGTTGCCGAAGCTGTTGGTGGTGTTGGCGACGAGCGTGCCGCTGCCCGAGGTGCCGCCCTTGAGGTCGGTGGTGGACTGGTTGCCCCGGGAGGCGTCCTTCAGCTGGTAGGAGCTGCCGCTCTGGGTGGTGGTGAGCGAGACGCTGCCGACGTTGACGCCCTTGCCGGTGCCGGTGGCGGTCTTCACCTGCTCGTCGGTGGAGAGCACCTGGCCGGTGGCGGCGTCGGTGACGACCACCTGGCGGCTCGGGGTGCCGTCCGCGCGCTGGCCCTCGACCGTGGTGCGGTGGGCCAGTCGCGGGGTGCCGTCGGCGGCCCAGACGACCAGCTCGGGCGCGCCGGCGCCGTCGACCCGGCTGAGCGCGGCCTCCTCCTGGTCGGCGGCGCCGACCGTGGCCCGCACGGCGGCGGTGGCCTTCTCGGCGGCCTGGGGCGCGGCGAGGCCCGGGGTCAGGCTGGGCACGGACAGCTGTCCGGCGAAGGCCCGGTCGACGGACTTCACCGAGCCGTCGGCCTTCTGGTGGACGACCAGGTCGCCGCCGAGCACCGGCAGGCCCGCGTAGGTCCGGTCGTACCGCAGGTGGCGGGTGCCGTCCTTGTCCACCACCACGTCCTTGGGCACCAGCTTCTCCTGGCCGCCGAGGGCGAGGGCCTGGGCGACCGGGGCGCTCTGCCCGGAGGCCAGCGCGAGCAGCGCGGACTGCTGCTGGGCCGGGGAGGGGGCGGCGGCCTGGGCGGGGACGGCGGCGATCTGGATGACGCCGGCCAGCAGTGCGGTGGCGGAGAGTACGGCTCCGACAGTCAGCTTTCGCTTCACGTACGGGGGTTCCTTCCACGAGACCCGCGGGTGCGTGCGGGTGCGCCGCGTACCGGGGCGCCGGGGTTGGCACCTTGGGGGCGGTAGGGCGCGGACGTGCCGGTCCCGTGCGGTACCTGACGATCCGCCGGAAACGGGTGGGGCGGCGGATGGTCGGACGGGACTTGGTCAGAAGCATGACAATCGTTGGCAGGGATGGACAGGGCGCCTACCGGGATTGGCCAAGAACCGCCAGTGCCGGTACGGATGGTTCGGTTGCCGCCCGTTGCCCGGTTTCGGCGGTTCGTCCCCCTGGCGGGACTCCGCCAGCCGGACGGCCTTGACAGCGCCGCCCGGAAGGCGGACGCCCGGGCCCTCCGGCAGGAGGACCCGGGCGTCCGACGCGCCTGTGCGGTACGTCAGTTGACGTTGACGGCGGCCCAGGTCGCGGCGACGGCGCTGTACTCGGCGCTGGAGGCGCCGTACAGGTCGGCGGCGGCCTTCAGGGTGCCGGTGCGGGCGCCCGCGTAGTTGGTGGTGGAGGTGAAGTAGGTGGTCAGCGCGCGGTACCAGATCTGTGCGGCCTTGTCCCGGCCGATGCCCGCGAGCGTGGAGCCGTTGGAGGTCGGGCTGTTGTAGCTGACGCCGTTGATGGTCTTGGCGCCGCTGCCCTCGGCGAGCAGGTAGAAGAAGTGGTTGGCGACGCCGGAGGAGTAGTGGACGTCCTTGTTGCCGACGGTGGAGGACCAGTAGTCGGCCGAGGCGCCGTCCTTGGACGGCTTGTCCATGTAGCGCAGCGGGGTGCCGTCCCCGTTGATGTTGATCAACTCGCCGATCAGGTAGTCCGGCTTGTCGGAGGGCAGGTTGGCGTAGAACTCGACCATCGTGCCGAAGATGTCCGAGGTGGCCTCGTTCAGGCCGCCGGACTCGCCCGAGTAGTTGAGGTTGGCGGTGGCGGAGGTGACGCCGTGGCTCATCTCGTGGCCGGCCACGTCGAGTTCGGTGAGCGGGTGGGTGTTGCCGCTGCCGTCGCCGTACGTCATGCAGAAGCAGGAGTCGTCCCAGAACGCGTTCACGTAGTTGGAACCGTAGTGGACCCGGCTGGTGGCGCCGACGCCGTTGTTCTTGATGCCGTTGCGGCCGAAGGTGTTCTTGTAGAAGTCCCAGGTGACCGCCGCGCCGTACTGGGCGTCCACGGCGGCGGACTCGCTGTTGGAGGACAGGCCGTTGCCGAAGCTGTTGGTCGTGTTGGCGACCAGGGTGCCCGAGCCGGAGGTCTTGCCCTTCAGGGTGTACGTGGCCTGGCCGCCGCGGGTCGCGTCCTTGAGCTGGTAGCTCGAACCGCTCTGGGTGGTGGTCAGCGGGACGGAGCCGACGAAGACGCCCTTGCCGGTGCCGGCGGCGGTCCGCACCTGCTCGTGGCTGGAGAGCACCTCGCCGCTCGCCGCGTCGGTGACCAGCAGCTGGCGGCTCGGGGTGCCGTCGGCGCGCTCGCCCTCGACCGTGGTGCGGTACGCCAGGCGCGGGCTGCCGTCGGTGGCCCACACGACCAGCTCGGCCTTGCCGGTCTGGTGCACGGCGGTCAGCGGGGACTCGTCCTTGTCGGCGGCGATGCCCACGGTGGACTGCACGGCGCCGGTCGCCTGGTCGGCGGCCTTGTCGGCGGGGATCTGCGGGGTGAGGCTCGGCAGGGCGATGGTGGCGCCGGTGGCCTTGTCCACCGAGGTGGTCGAGCCGTCGGCCTTCTGGTGCACCACCAGGTCGCCGCCCAGGACGGGGAGGCCGGCGAAGGTGCGCTCGTAGCGCAGGTGGCGGGTGCCGTCGGCGTCCACCACGGCGTCCTTGGCCACCAGTTGCTCCTGGCCGCCCAGGGCCAGGGCGTGCGCGACCTTGCCGGCCTGGCCGTTGGCCAGGGCGATCAGGTCGGCGCGCTGCTTCGCGCCCTGGGACTGCGGGGCGGGGTCCGCGACGGCTGCGGTGCTCACCTGGACGACACCGGTGAGCAGGGCGGTGGCGGAGAGTACGGCGACTGCGGCGAGCTTTCGCTTCACGAACGAGTCCTTCCGGAAAACCGCGAGCGGGCGCGGTCGCGCGGCGTTCCGGGGGCCGGGGACGGCACCTGAGGGGCGGAACGGGCGCTGACGTGCGGGCCCCGTGCGGACTGAGCGGCTTCGCCACCGGTGGGTGGGGGTGGTGGCTGCCGAACGGGGTTGATCGAAAGCATGACAATCGAGCAAATCAAATGACAGGTCTTGCTCATGAATTGGCCAAGTCCCGCCACGGCGGAGGAATGTGAACGGATGGACAAAAGGGGCAAATCGTCCTGGTTTGCAGCGGGTTACCGTCCGAACCGAAGCCTGGTGGCGCGGCGCCGGGCCGCTCCGGGGCCAACCCCGGTGCGCCGGTGGCCCGTTGCCGCGCGTTCACATCGGCGCAATGTCCTGGTATGGACCTGACCGTCCGATTGGCGGGTTCCCGCCACGTGTTGCGCTTGTCCACCATCAGGACGCCTGGTAGCACACGTCCCGTCCGCCGGTACGGTAAGGAGGTGGCCAAGCCCCTCGCTCTCGACTTCGACCCGATCGCCCGCGCCGACGAGCTGTGGACCCGCCGTTGGGGCGGGGTCCCCTCGATGGCGGCGATCACCTCGGTCATGCGCGCCCACCAGATCCTGCTCTCCCGGGTGGACGCGGTGCTCAAGCCGTACGGGCTGACCTTCGCCCGCTACGAGGCCCTGGTGCTGCTGACCTTCAGCCGGACCGGCGAGCTCTCGCTCTCCAAGATCGGCGAGCGGCTCATGGTCCACCCGACCAGCGTCACCAACACCGTCGACCGCCTGGAGCGGGCCGGCCTGGTCGCCCGCCGCCCCAACCCGCTGGACGGCCGCGGCGTGCTGGCCGCGATCACCGGGCGCGGTCGCGAGGTGGTCGAGGAGGCGACCCGGGAGCTGATGGCGATGGAGTTCGGGCTGGAGGAGTACGACGCCGAGCAGTGCCACCAGGTGTTCGAACTGCTCAGGCCGCTGCGGATCGCGGCCGGCGACTTCGCCGAGCCGTCCGAGGGGGCTGCGAAGGGCCGGGCGTGAAGGCGGCTACCCTCGTGTGAGCGGTGCGCGGATCCGGGCGTACCGGCGGACCGTGCCGAGCGAGGCGAGGAAGATCATGAAGGCGACCCCCCTGCTGGGCTGGTACCGGGCCCTGGCCATTGCGACCGGTACGGCGCTGCTGGTGTTCTGCGGCTTCATGGTCGCGAAGTACGGCTTCGACGCGGCCAAGGACGTGACCACGTACGTCGCGATGCTGCACGGCTACCTCTACATCGGGTACTTCGTGGTGACCTTCATGCTCGGGCAGAAGCTGAAGTGGCCGATGGGCCGGCTGGTGCTCACCCTGGCGGCGGGCTGCATCCCGTTCCTCTCCTTCGTCTTCGAGCGCAAGGTGGCCCGCGAGGCCGCCGAGCAGCTCCCGGCGGGCGGCGGCGCCCGCCAGCCGGCCGGCGTCTGAGCCCCGGGCTCCGGCTTCCGGGCTCCGACTCCCAGGTTTCGCGAGAGCGCCCCTTCCCCGACCGGGGGAGGGGCGCTCCGGCGTTCCCGGGCCCCGTTCGGGCGGCTCCCGGAGCCCCCCGGGCCGGATCCCGGTCCCTTTCGGGGGATCGCGGGCCGTGCGGGCGGGTTGTCCATCGACAAGTACTAGGACGTCCGAGTAAATTGTTAGGACGTCCTACTAGCTGTGCCGCCCCGTCGCCGCGGCGGCCGTACGGAGCGGAGTTCGGGATCATGGACGCCGAGGAGATCGAGCGGGGCCGGCAGCGCTGGCAGCAGCGGTACGACAAGGCCCGCAAGCGCGACGCGGACTTCACCACCCTCTCCGGCGACGAGGTCGAGCCGGTCTACGGCCCGCCCGCCGGGCAGGCCTACGAGGGCTTCGAGCGGATCGGCTGGCCGGGCGAGTACCCGTACACCCGCGGTCTGCACCCGACCGGCTACCGGGGCCGCACCTGGACCATCCGCCAGTTCGCCGGCTTCGGCAACGCCCAGCAGACCAACGAGCGCTACCGGATGATCCTGGACGCGGGCGGCGGCGGCCTCTCGGTCGCCTTCGACATGCCGACCCTGATGGGCTACGACTCGGACGACCCGAAGTCGCTCGGCGAGGTCGGCCACTGCGGCGTGGCCATCGACTCGGCCGCCGACATGGAGGTGCTGTTCGACGGCATCCCGCTCGGCGGGGTCACCACCTCGATGACGATCAGCGGCCCGGCCGTGCCGGTCTTCTGCATGTACCTGGTGGCCGCCGAGCGCCAGGGCGTGGACCCGGCGGTGCTCAACGGCACCCTCCAGACGGACATCTTCAAGGAGTACATCGCGCAGAAGGAGTGGCTCTTCGCCCCCGAGCCGCACCTGCGCCTGATCGGCGACCTGATGGCCTACTGCGCCGAGGGCATCCCCGCGTACAAGCCGCTGTCGGTCTCCGGCTACCACATCCGCGAGGCCGGGGCCACGGCCGCGCAGGAGCTGGCGTACACCCTCGCGGACGGCTTCGGCTACGTCGAGCTGGGCCTCTCCCGCGGCCTGGACGTGGACGTCTTCGCGCCCGGCCTGTCCTTCTTCTTCGACGCGCACCTGGACTTCTTCGAGGAGATCGCCAAGTTCCGCGCCGCGCGCCGGATCTGGGCCCGCTGGATGCGCGAGCGCTTCGGCGCCAAGACCGACAAGGCGCAGTGGCTGCGCTTCCACACCCAGACCGCCGGCGTCTCGCTGACCGCGCAGCAGCCGTATAACAACGTGGTCCGCACCGCCGTCGAGGCGCTGGCCGCGGTGCTCGGCGGCACCAACTCGCTGCACACCAACGCCCTGGACGAGACCCTGGCGCTGCCCTCCGAGCAGGCCGCCGAGATCGCCCTGCGCACCCAGCAGGTGCTGATGGAGGAGACCGGCGTCGCCAACGTCGCCGACCCGCTGGGCGGTTCCTGGTACGTCGAGGCGCTGACCGACCGGATCGAGCAGCAGGCCGAGGCGATCTTCCAGCGGATCCTGGACAAGGGCCGCGAGGACCACGAGATCGGCCCGATCACCTCCGGCATCCTGCGCGGCATCGAGGAGGGCTGGTTCACCGGGGAGATCGCCGAGGCGGCCTTCCAGTACCAGCAGTCGGTGGAGAAGGGCGACAAGCGCGTGGTCGGCGTCAACTGCCACCCGCGCAGCGTCACCCCGGAGCTGGAGATCCTGCGGGTCAGCCACGAGGTCGAACGCGAGCAGGTCCGGGTGCTGCGGGAGCGCAAGGCGGCCCGGGACGACGCGGCCGTCCGGGCCGGGCTGGACGCCATGCTGGCGGCGGCGCGCTCGGGCGAGTCGATGATCCCGCCGATGCTGGACGCGGTGCGCGCCGAGGCGACGCTGGGCGAGATCTGCAACGCGCTGCGCGAGGAGTGGGGCACGTACCAGGAGAACGCGATGTTCTGAGGCCGCGGCCGACGCGGAGCCGCCGTACGGGATCCCGTACGGCGGCTTTGCCGTGTCTCCGGCCGGGGTGCGCTCAGCCCGCGAGCATCGGTCCGAGCAGCAGGTCGGTGAAGCGGCGGGTCCACTCCGGGGTGATCGGCTCGCCGCTGACCAGGACGCGGTGCTCGACGGTGCCCGCGATGGTGTCGAAGATGATGTCGACCTCCTCGCGGGCCGAGGTGTCGTCGGTGTCCGCCTCCAGCTCGCCGCGGGCCTGGGCGGCCGCCCGGCCCTGGCGGACCAGCCGCTTCTGCGGGTCCACGATGGCCTCGCGGATCCGCCGCCGCAGCTGGCGGTCGCGGGTGCCCTCGGCGAACAGCGCGAGCAGCGCGGCCTGGGTCTCCGGGCGGGCCAGCAGGTCGGCGAACTGGGCCACCACGGCCTCGATGTCGGCCCGCAGGCTGCCGAGGTCGGGCATCACCAGCTCGTCGAAGAGGGTGGCGACGGCGTCCACCACGAGCTCGTTCTTGGACGGCCAGCGGCGGTAGAGGGTGGTCTTGGCGACCCCGGCCCGGCTCGCCACGTGGCCCATGGTCAGTCCGCCCCAGCCGAGTTCGGCCAGGGTCTCGCGGGTGGCGTCGAGGATGGCGCGGTCGGCGGCGGCGCTGCGCGGGCGGCCCTTGGCCCGGGCGGTGCCCGCGGGCGCCGGGCAGTCCTGGTGCGTGCCCTGCGGGCTCGCTGGGGGCTGGGCGGCCGGCACCGGGCCTCCTTGCGCTCTACTGGTAAGTAACTTGGGTGGGGCTGGTAACGGTAGCGACTGTTCGTCCGTTCGGGCAGCGGGGCACCCCGGGAAAGTGGGGCAGGTCACGTCCCCGAACCACCGGAGGGGCTTGCGGCCGGGCCACCGGCTCCAGTTACGCTACGACTCGTAGCGAAAGCAGTGACAACCAGGCGCCGCGTCCCGTGGGACGGGAGCGGCGCGGGCGCGGGTGGGGATCCGCGCCGAACGGTCCAAGCTACCGGGGGAGGGGCACGGCGCCCGGGAACCCGCACCGCGCGGCCCGCGCGGGGCGACTTTCCGGAGGTTGGTGCCCGCGAGCAGCGCGGACGGGGGAGGATGGTGCCATGCAGCCACGGAATTCGCGTCTCAACAGCTCCGCCCTGCGCGGTGCGGTCGACCTCGCCGCAGTGAAGGCGGCCGGCGAAGCCGCCCAGAAGGCCGAGCAGGCCCGGGCCGAGCGGGCTCGTCAGGCGTCCGCCGCCGATGCGGACGGAGCCGCCCCCGCCCGGACCGCCCACCAGCTCGTCATCGACGTCACCGAGGACACCTTCGAGACCGAGGTCGTCCAGCGCTCCACCGAGGTGCCGGTCGTCATCGACTTCTGGGCCGAGTGGTGCGGGCCCTGCAAGCAGCTGAGCCCGGTCCTGGAGGGCCTGGCCGAGGAGTACGCCGGCCGCTTCGTGCTCGCCAAGATCGACGTCGACGCCAACCCGCTGCTCTCCCAGCAGTTCGGCATCCAGGGCATCCCGGCCGTGATGGCCGTGGTGGCCGGCCAGCTGGTGCCGCTGTTCCAGGGCGCGGAGAGCGCGGCCAACATCCGTCAGATCCTGGACCAGCTGATCCTGGTCGCCGAGCAGCGCTTCGGCGTGGCCGGCCTGGCCGGTGGCGCGGCCGCCCCGGGCGAGGCCCCGGCCGCCGCCCCGCAGCGCCCCGAGGACCCGGCGCTGTCCGCCGCGCACGACGCGCTGGACGCCGGCGACCTGGGCGGTGCCATCCAGGCCTACCGGAACGTGCTGGCCGAGCAGCCGGGCAACACCGAGGCCAAGCTGGGCCTGGCCCAGGCCGAGCTGCTGAAGCGGATCGAGGGTCTGGACCTCCAGGCCGTCCGGTCGGCGGCCGCCGCCGACCCGAAGGACGTCGGGATCCAGCTCAAGGCGGCCGACCTGGACCTGGTCGGCGGTCACGTCGAGGACGCCTTCGGGCGCCTGGTGGCCACCGTCGGGCGGACGGCCGGCGAGGACCGGGACACCGCCCGGCTGCGCCTGCTGGAGCTGTTCGAGGTGATCGGCCCGGAGGACCCGCGGGTCGTCGCGGCCCGTACGGCGCTGGCGCGCGTGCTGTTCTGAGCCCGCTCCGGGCCGGCTCCCGAGCCGGTTCTGAGCCCGGATCAGGTCCGCTGCCTGGCACGGCGGATGACCTGCGGTGTCGCTGGTGATTTGGCGACAATCCGGTCAACTGAACAGAGGTTTACCAAATCTTGATTTCACCCGTGGGTGGTCACCTTGTGTGACCGCCCACGGGTGTTTCGCTTGCGTTTCCGGCAGATTTCGCCGTCACGTTTCCTTCAAGACGTCACGCAGGGTGTGGCCCGGGTCGATTCCATGATCAACGCCACCTGATGTTGCATTACCCGTCAGTAAGGAACCTCTTGTGCTTCGCCCGGGATTCAAGCACGATCGGCCACGCCCGGTCCCGGGCTCCACACCCCGACCCCGGTCGGCCACGCGGAGCGCGGGATCCCCACCGGGCGGTCCGTCGGCCCCGGCCGGCGGGAGGGAGGGCAGGGGGGTATCCGCGGTCCCACGGCGGTTCCTGTCCTTCGACCGGCCGCGCGGCCCTGCGCGGTCGCTGGTTGTCGCTCGGGGGTGATCGCCGATGTCGTCGGTCCTGCCCGCCGCCCCGCAAGGACGGCCGGTGCTTGGACGGGAGGTCCGCTGCACGCGGGCCGCTCCCGCGTCCGACGACGCCCAAGGCGCTCTCCGCTACCGAGGACGTAGCTCTCTCCCATCCCAGGTCCCCACCGGTGCGGGACGCGCCGCCGGGGAGCCGGAGATGTACGTCCTAGAAGGAGGACTCGCATGTCCCAGACCTACGGCAAGACCCGCTGGAAGCGCTTCGCCCTGGTGATGGTGCCGAGCATCGCGGCCACCGCCGCGGTGGGCGTCTCGATCGCCAACAACGCGCTGGCGGCTTCGTTCAGCGTCTCCGGCCAGAGCTTCAAGGTCACCACGCCGGAGCTGCACGGCAGGAACTTCGCCCAGTTCGGCTCGATCGACGCGGAGTCGAACGGCACGCCGCACCCGGTCGCCGTCTCGGCCTTCGACGAGGCCACCATCAAGGGCCTCTGCCAGTCGGTGGTGACCGACCCCAACGTCATCCCCGGCCTGCCGTGGAAGCTGCCCAAGATCATCCTGCGTCTGGAGGCCGGCAACAGCGAGGACGTCAAGAAGCAGGTCTACGCCAAGAACCTGCTGATCGACCTCGACCAGCTGAACGCCGACGCCGAGTTCTCCAACATCAACATCGGCCAGGAGGCGTCGACCCTCAAGGGCGAGGCCACCCAGGGCTGGAAGTCCAAGCTCGGCGGCCTGCCGTCCGGGCAGACCGGCTTCGCCCAGGCCGCCGAGAAGGCCGACCTGTACAACGTGCAGCAGACCGCGTGGGCCACCTCGGCCGGCACCTTCAAGCTCCCGGGCCTGAAGCTCGCGCTGCACACCGACGGTTCCGGCGAGTGCTACTAGGCCGTTGACGGCGGCGGGCCGGGCCCGGCCCGCCCGCCCCGACGGCACCCGCGGGACCGGGGACGGTGCGTGCGCCGTCCCCGGATCCCGTGTCTCCTCCATCCCTCGTTCACACCATCGAGGAGCTGCACCGTGTCCAGCGCCCTTGCCTCCTACCGGCCCGCCGAGCACGAGAACCCCGCCCAGTGGCTGCGCCGGGTGTTCCGTACGTTCCGTCGGACGCGGCCGTACTACGGCGGTCTGCTGGCCATGATCGCCGGCGTCCCGATCATGTACTTCCCGTACGCCAAGCTCTCGTTGGGCGGCATGACGGTGGCCATGGCCACCACGGCGGGTGCCGGGTCACTGATCATCGGCGTGCTGCTGATCGTGCTCGGGCTGACCGCCTGGTTCCAGCCGGCCGTACGGGTCTTCGCCGGCATCGCCACCACGCTGCTGACGCTGGTCTCCCTCCCGGTCTCCAACCTGGGGGGCTTCGGACTGGCCCTGCTGCCGGGCCTGATCGGCGGCGGGCTGATGGTCTCCTGGGCGCCGCTGCCGGAGCCCAAGGCCGCGAAGGCGGCCGGGCGCGGACGCTGGGGCCGGGCCAAGGGCGGCGCCGGGGACGCGGCGGCCGGGAACGCCGTGGCGCGGAGCGTCGCCACCGAGCCGGCCACCGACGGCGCCGTCGAGGCGCCCACCGCCGAACTGCCCGCCCAGGGCGGGCCGCAGGCCGCCGAACCCGCGGCCGCCGTCCCGAAGCAGGCCGACACCGCGGACCGGAAGCGGGCCGTCGCCGTGGACCAGGAGGAGGCGCGGTGACCGGGCCGGCCGAGCAAGCCGACGGTACGACCGTTCCCGCGCAGCGCTCCGGCCGGCACGCGGCCCCGCGCACGCCCGTACGGGTCCGGCTGAGGGGCCGGGCACTGGCGCTGGCCGCGGTGCCGACCGCGCTGCTGATGGCCGCCGCCTACACGCCCAACCCGGCGGTCGCCGAGTCGGCGGCGGGCAAGCCCTGCGGCACCGCGCCGGCCGCCGTGCCGGACGTCGCGCCGGTCGAGACGCCGGTGCCCAAGAGCGAGCTGCCCGAGCCGCCGCCGGGCCCGTCCACGGCGCCGAGCACCGCGCCGAGCACCGCGCCGAGCACCGCGCCGGGCACCGCGCCCACCGCCGGCCCCTCGACGGACCCGGGCTCGGTGCCGACCCCCGCACCGACCACCGGCCCGGCCCAGCAGCCGACCTCGCCGGTCAAGCCGTCGGCCGCCGCGACGCCCACCACCACCGGCCCGGCGGCCCGGGCGGGGCTGATCGACGGCCTCGTCGACGGCGTCAACCGGCTGCTCACCCCGAACGGCTCGCCGAGCCCGACCCCGGGCGGCGCCCCGACCACCACCCCCGCGGCGCCCGCCGGCCCGGCCGCTCCGGCCGCCCCCGCCCCGCACACCGAGGCCCCGCACCCGGACGCCCCGGTGCAGGCCCCGGCCGCCGCCCCGCAGGCCGCGCCGCCCGCGACCCAGCCCGCCGCCGACGAGCCCTCGCCCACCGCCACGCCGAGCGGCAGGGCGAGCGGCAAGCCGAAGCCCTCCGCGACCCCGTCCGCGGACGCCTCGGCGACGCCCTCCGCGGGCGCCTCCGGCAGCCCGTCCGGCACGCCGACCGAGAACCCCAACTGCGATGTGGACGCCCGGGGCCTGACCGCCGGCGCGCCCGCCCCCGGGCACGTCGTCCCGGAGCAGAACTGGACCCTGAAGACCAGCCGGCTCGCCCTGCACGGCGCGGCCTTCCACGGCGTCTACGACGTGAAGACCGTGACCGGCAGCAAGCGCGTCCTGAAGTTCGTGGTCGACAGCGTGGACATCGACAACCTCGACATGTCGACCCTGGAGGGCAATGGCGTCACCTTCCACGTCCAGGGCGCCCCGGGTTCCACCTCGACGATGCGCAAGGGCCCGGTCACCATGTACGTGGAGCGGCTGTCCGGCCACCTCTCCAAGGTGCTCGGCCTGCCGATCCCGATCGACCTGGGCGAGATCACCCTCACCCCGGACACCCTGCCGCGCTGGCTGTACGACCTGATCGGCTCCATCCCGATCCCGCTGGACCTGGAGCTGACCGGCGTCACCGCCAAGCAGGCCGGCCAGTTCGGCGGCACCCTGCGCATCCCCGGGATGCGCCTGTTCAACGACGACGCCCCCTACAGCGACAAGTAGCGGACGCCACAAGGACCGTGGGGCGGCCCTCCGGAAGGAGGACCGCCCCACGGGCGTTCAGGCCTGACGGGTGCTCACTCGCTCCGGGTGCCCAGGTGGTGCACCTGCACCATGTTGGTGGTGCCGGGGACGCCGACCGGGACACCGGCGGTGACGATGACGGTGTCGCCCTCGCCGAGCCGGCCGAGCTTCAGCAGCTCCCGGTCGACCTGCGCGACCATCGCGTCGGTGGTGGCCACCTGCTCCGTGACGTACGCCTCGACGCCCCAGCTCAGCGAGAGCTGGTTGCGGGTGGCGCTGTCCGGGGTGAAGGCGATCACCGGGATCGGCGAGCGGTAGCGGGACAGCCGGCGGGCGGTGTCGCCGGACTTGGTGAAGGCGACCAGCGCCTTGCCGTCCAGGAAGTCGCCCAGCTCGCACGCGGCGCGGGCGACGGAGCCGCCCTGGGTGCGCGGCTTGCGGCCCGGGTTGAGCGGCTGGAGGCCCTGGGCGAGCAGCTCGCCCTCGGCCGTCTCGCAGATCCGGGCCATGGTGCGGACGGTCTCGACGGGGTACTTGCCGACGCTCGACTCGGCGGACAGCATGACCGCGTCGGCGCCGTCCAGGATGGCGTTGGCGACGTCGGAGACCTCGGCGCGGGTCGGGCGCGAGGCGTGGATCATCGACTCCATCATCTGGGTGGCGACGATGACCGGCTTGGCGTTGCGGCGGGCCAGGGTGATCAGCTGCTTCTGGACCAGCGGCACCCGCTCCAGCGGGTACTCCACGGCCAGGTCGCCGCGGGCGACCATGATGGCGTCGAAGGCGAGGACGATCTCCTCCATGGCCTCGACGGCCTGCGGCTTCTCGATCTTGGCGATGACCGGCACGCGGATGCCGACCTCGTCCATGACCTCGTGGACGTCCTTGATGTCGTCCGCGTTGCGGACGAAGGACAGGGCGATCATGTCGACGCCCAGGCGCAGCGCGAAGCGCAGGTCGTCCTTGTCCTTCTCGGACAGGGCGGGCACGTTCACGGCCGCGCCGGGCAGGTTGATGCCCTTGTTGTTCGAGAGCACGCCGCCCTCGATCACCACGGTCTTCACCCGCGGGCCGTCGACGCTGACGACCTCCAGGGCGATGACGCCGTCGTTGATCAGGATCGGGTCGCCGGCCTTCACGTCGCCGGGCAGGCCCTTGTAGGTGGTGCCGCAGATGTGCTGGTCACCGGGGACGTCCTCGGTGGTGATGGTGAACTCGTCGCCGTTGTCGACGGTCACCGGGCCGTTGGCGAAGGTCGCCAGACGGATCTTCGGACCCTGGAGGTCGGCCAGGACGCCGATGGCCTTGCCGGTGTCCTCCGAGACCTGGCGGACCTTGCGGTACCGCTCCTCGTGGTCCGCGTGGTTGCCGTGGCTCATGTTCAGTCGGGCGACGTTCATGCCCGCCTCGACGATGGCCTTCAGCTGTTCGTAGGAGTCCGTCGCCGGACCCAGGGTGCAGACAATTTTCGCTCGGCGCATATGGATCAGTCTATCCGTTCGTGTTATAGGTGCATTCGGCACGCACCGGGAGGAATCGCCGACGAAAGCTTCCGAGGAGTGAGACGGATCCGTGTCAGTCCTCGGACTCCCGGCGTTCCCGGTACACCAGCGCGAAGGTCTGTCGGGCGATCTCCAGCTCCTCGTCGGTGGGCACCACGGCGACCGCCACCCGGGCGTACTCGGGCGAGACGATCCGGGCCTCGCCGGACCGCACCGAGTTCAGTTCCGGGTCGACGGCGATGCCCAGTTCCTCCAGTCCCGCGGTGGCCGCCGCGCGCACCGGCGCCGCGTTCTCCCCGACCCCGGCGGTGAACGCGATCGCGTCCACCCGGCCGAGCACCGCGTAGTAGCCGCCGATGTACTTGCGCAGCCGGTGGACGTACGAGTCGAACGCGAGCTTCGCGTCCGCGTCCCCCTCGTCGGCCCGGCGCATGATCTCGCGCATGTCGTTCTCGCCGCACAGCCCGCGCAGGCCGCTGCGGCGGTTGAGCAGGTCGTCGATCTCGTCCACGGACAGCCCGCCGACCCGGTGCAGGTGGAACACCACGCCGGCGTCGATGTCGCCCGATCGGGTGCCCATGACCAGGCCCTCCAGCGGGGTCAGGCCCATCGAGGTGTCCACGCAGCGGCCGCCGGCGACGGCCGAGGCGGAGGCGCCGTTGCCCAGGTGCAGCACGATCACGTTGACCTCGGCCGGGTCCTTGCCGAGCAGCCGGGCGGTGGCCCGCGAGACGTACTGGTGCGAGGTGCCGTGGAAGCCGTAGCGGCGCACCCGGTGCCGGTCGGCGACGTCCTTGTCGATCGCGTACCGGGCCGAGTACTCGGGCATCGAGGCGTGGAAGGCGGTGTCGAAGACGGCCACCTGGGGGAGGTCGGGGCGCAGGGCCCGGGCGACCTCGATGCCGGTGATGTTGGCCGGGTTGTGCAGCGGGGCGACCGGGATCAGCCGGCGGATCTCCTTGAGCACGTCGTCGGTGATCACGGTCGGCTCGGTGAACCGCAGGCCGCCGTGCACCACCCGGTGGCCGATCGCGGCCAGCTCGGGGGAGTCCAGCCCGACGCCGTCGGCGGACAGCTCCTCGGCGACGGCCTTGAGCGCGGCGGCGTGGTCCGGGAAGGCCTGGACGGTCTCGCGCGGCCCGCCGGTGCGCGGGGTGTGCACCAGCCGCCCGCCGGCCTCGCCGATCCGCTCGACCAGCCCGGCGGCCAGCCTGGCCCCGTCCAGCATGTCGATCAGCTGGTACTTCACCGACGAGGAGCCGGCGTTCAGGACGAGGACGCGGGTGCCCTTGCTCATGCGGGGAGCTCCTTGCTGTCCGACGCGCGGTCCTGGGAGGCGTGGTCCTGGGAGGCGTGGTCCTGGGACTGGATGGCGGTGATCGCGACGGTGTTGACGATGTCCTGCACCAGCGCCCCGCGGGAGAGGTCGTTGACGGGCTTGCGCAGCCCCTGGAGCACCGGGCCGACGGCGACGGCCCCGGCCGAGCGCTGGACCGCCTTGTAGGTGTTGTTGCCGGTGTTGAGGTCCGGGAAGATCAGCACGGTGGCCCGCCCGGCCACCGGGGAGCCCGGCAGCTTGGTGGCCGCGACCCGGGCGTCCACCGCCGCGTCGTACTGGATCGGGCCCTCGACCAGGATGTCCGGCCGCAGCTCGCGGACCAGCTCGGTGGCCTTGCGGACCTTGTCGACGTCCGCGCCGGAGCCGGAGGTGCCGGTCGAGTACGAGAGCATCGCGACCCGCGGCTCCACCCCGAACTGGGCGGCGGTGGCGGCCGACTGGATGGCGATGTCGGCCAGCTGCTGGGCGTCCGGGTCGGGGTTGACCGCGCAGTCGCCGTACACCAGCACCCGGTCGGCCAGGCACATGAAGAAGACCGAGGAGACGATCGAGGCGCCCGGCGAGGTCTTGATCACCTCGAAGGCGGGCCGGATGGTGGCGGCGGTGGAGTGCGCGGCGCCGGAGACCATGCCGTCCGCGATGCCCTCCTGGACCATCAGGGTGCCGAAGTACGAGACGTCGGTGACCACGTCCAGGGCCAGTTCGACGGTCATCCCCTTGTGGGCGCGCAGCCTCGCGTACAGCTCGGCGAACTGGCGGCGCAGCGGGCTGGTGGCCGGGTCGACGATCCGCACCTGGGCGCGGTCGGCGGCCGGGTCCTCGGCGGGGAGGTCGATGCTCAGGCTCGACGCCTTGCGGCGGACGGCGTCCGCCTCGCCGAGCAGGGTGAGGTCGCAGATGTTGCGGCGCAGCAGGATCTCGGCGGCGCGCAGCACCCGCTCCTCGGTGCCCTCCGGCAGGACGACGTGCCTGCGGGTGCCCCGGGCGCGCTCCAGCAGCTCGTGCTCGAACATCATCGGGGTGACCCGCTCGGACCGGCCGACCTCGATCAGGTTGGTCAACTCGGCGGTGTCGACGTGCAGTTCGAACAGGCCGAGGGCGATCTCGGCCTTCCGGGGGCTGGCCGAGGTGAGCTTGCCCTCCAGGTGGGTCAGGTGGGCGGCGGTGGGCCAGCTGCCCTCGGGGACGACCGCGACCGGGGTGCCGGGGGCGAGCCGGGCGGCCAGTGCCATCACGTTGGGGCCGGGGTGCTGGCCGAGCGTCAGCAGCACGCCGGCGATCGGCGGGGCGCCGGCGGCGTGCGCGGCCAGCGAGCCGATCACCAGGTCGGCGCGGTCCCCGGGGGTGACCACCAGGGCGCCCTCGGTCAGCGCGTCCAGGAAGGTGGGCAGCATGGCGCCGCCGAAGACGTAGCCGCGCACGTCCCGGGCGAGGCCGGCGGCGTCCCCGAGCAGCACCTCGGCGCCGGTCGCCTCGACCAGCTGGGCGACGGTGGGCGCGGCCAGGGCCGGCTCCTCCGGGATGACGTAGGCGGGGACGGGCAGCTTCTCGGTGAGGGTGCGCTGGATGCGCTGCTTGGCGCCGGGGGCGACCCGGTTGGCGATCATCGCCAGGGTCTGGCAGCCGAGGTCGGTGTAGGCGCGGTGGGCGCCCAGCAGCTCGGCGACCACCGTCTCGGGGTCCTCGCCGTGCCCGCCGACCACCGGCAGCACGGCGGCGCCGAACTCGTTGGCCAGGCGGGCGTTGAAGGCGAGTTCGTCCGGGATGCTGGTGTCGGCGAAGTCGGTGCCGAGCACCAGGACGGCCTGGCAGCGCCGCTCCAGCGCGTGGAAGCGGTCGACCAGGGCGGAGACCAGTTCGTCCTGCCCGTGGGCGGCCTGGAGGGCGGCGGCCTCCTCGTAGCCGAGGCCGTACAGCTCGCTGCTGGGCAGGTCGAGCCGGTAGCGGCCGCGCAGCAGCTCGACCACGTGGTCGGAGCCCGGCTGCCCGGGGGCGGCGTGCACCAGCGGGCGGAACACCCCGACCCGGTCCACCTGGCGGGTGAGCAGTTCCATGACCCCGAGTTCGACCGCCTGGCGGCCGTCCCCCCGGTCGATGCCGGTCACGTACACGCTGCGCGCCACGTGGTTGTCTCCGTCCCGTCGTCTCGGAAAGTGGTCATATCGACCATACCTTCGCACCCCGAACGGGTGTCCGCGAGCAGAGCGACGGGGTTCGGGCAAGGGGCGGAGGTCCCGCCCAGGGCGCCCGCCGACGGGGCGGGCACCCGGGGCGTCCGGGGCACCGGAGGCGCCCGGCGCTCAGCGCGCGGGGCGGAGCCAGACGGTGGAGAGCGGGGGGAGGACCAGTTCGGCGGACCGGGGCTGGCCGTCCCACTCCACCGGCTCGGCCTTGACCGGGTGGGAGTTGCCGACGCCGCTGCCGCCGTACTCCTCGGCGTCGGTGTTCAGCGCCTCCTCCCACAGCTGGTCGCGGCCCGCCAGCCGGGGCAGGCCGACCCGGTGGCCGTGCCGGACGACCGGCGAGAAGTTGCAGACCGCGACCAGCGGCGAGCCGTCGGCCGCGTACCGGACGAAGGAGAGCAGGTTGTCCTCGGCGGCGCCGCCGTCGAGCCAGCGGAAGCCCTCGGGGACGGTGTCCAGCTCCCACAGCGCCGGGGTGTCGAGGTAGCGCCGGTTGAGGTCGCGGACCAGCCGGCGCACCCCGAGGTGCTCCTCGTGGGCCGGCCACCGCTCGTCGAGCACCCACCACTGCGGGCCCTGCTCGTGGTCCCACTCCGCGCCCTGGGCGAACTCCTGCCCCATGAACAGCAGCTGCTTGCCCGGGTGGGACCACATGAAGCCGAGGTAGGCGCGGTGGTTGGCGCGCTGCTGCCACCAGTCGCCGGGCATCTTGGAGACCAGCGCCCGCTTGCCGTGCACCACCTCGTCGTGCGAGATCGGCAGGACGTAGTTCTCGGAGTAGGCGTACACCATCGAGAAGGTGATCTCGTTGTGGTGGTACTTGCGGTGCACCGGCTCCTTGGACATGTAGACCAGCGAGTCGTGCATCCAGCCCATGTTCCACTTCAGCCCGAAGCCGAGCCCGCCGGCGTCGGTGGGGCGGGTGACCCCGTCCCAGGCGGTGGACTCCTCGGCGATGGTCACCGCGCCCGGGCAGCGCCGGTAGACGGTGGCGTTCATCTCCTGGAGGAAGGAGGCGGCGTCGAGGTTCTCCCGGCCGCCGAACCGGTTGGGGGTCCAGTCGCCGCCCTCGCGGGAGTAGTCGAGGTAGAGCATCGAGGCGACGGCGTCCACCCGCAGGCCGTCGACGTGGAACTCCTCGCACCAGTACACCGCGTTGGCGACGAGGAAGTTGCGCACCTCCTTGCGGCCGTAGTCGAACTCCAGCGTCCCCCAGTCGGGGTGCTCGGCGCGCAGCGGGTCGGCGGGTTCGTACAGCGGCTCGCCGTCGAAGCGGGCGAGCGCGAAGTCGTCCTTGGGGAAGTGCGCGGGCACCCAGTCGACGATCACGCCGATGCCGTGCCGGTGCAGGGTGTCCACCAGGTACCGGAAGTCGTCGGGGCCGCCGAGCCGGGCGGTGGGGGCGTAGTAGCCGGACACCTGGTAGCCCCAGGAACCGCCGAAGGGGTGCTCCATCACCGGCATGAGCTCCACGTGGGTGAAGTTCAACTCCTGGAGGTAGCGCGGCAGTTCCTCGGCGATGGCGCGGTAGGTGGTGAGGTCCGGGCGCCAGGAGGGCAGGTGCAGCTCGTACACCGACATCGGGGCGCGGTGGTGCGCGGCGCGGGCCCGGCGGGCCATCCACTCGCCGTCCTGCCAGGCGTAGTCGGAGGAGGTGACCACCGAGGCGGTGCCGGGCGGGCACTGGGCGGCCCGGGCCAGCGGGTCGGCCTTGTCCAGCACCCAGCCCTGCCGGGTGTGCACCTCGTACTTGTAGGTGGCGCCCTCGGCCAGGCCGGGGACGAACAGCTCCCAGATCCCGGACGAGCCGAGCGAGCGCATCGGGTGCCCGGTGCCGTTCCAGTGGTTGAAGCCGCCGATCAGCCGGACCCCGACGGCGTTCGGCGCCCAGACCGCGAAGGCGGTGCCGGCCACCCCGTCGACGGTGCGCACGTGCGAGCCGAGCGCCCGCCACAGCTGCTCGTGCCGGCCCTCGGAGATCAGGTGCAGGTCGAGTTCGCCGAGGGTGGGCGGGGTGCGGTAGCCGTCGTGCTGGCGCAGCGGCTCGCCGTCGGGGTACGTCACCAGCAGGGTGTACTCCGGCGGTTCGCCGCCGGCCACCAGGCCGGTGAACAACCCGCTCTGCTGGTGGGTGAGTTCGGCCGGGCCGTGGGCGGTCTCGACGACCACCCGCTCGGCGAACGGGCGCAGCACCCGGATCGCCGTGCCGCCGTGCACCGGGTGCGCGCCGAGCAGCGCGTGCGGGTCGTGGTGCTGCCCGCCCACCAGCCGGTCGACCTCGGCCGGCGGCAGCGGCGCCTCGGGCAGCCGCAGCGCCCCGGTGGGGGCCGGGCGCTCGGCCCCCCGGGGCTGCGGGGCCGCGAGTGGGTCGGCCGGGGACGGGAGGGTGGCCGGGGGCTCCGAGCCGGTGCCGGCGCCCCCCTCCTCCTCGGCCGCCCGGTGCGCCCCGTGCTCGTGGCCGGTGTGGCCTTCGGCGGGGAGCGGTCCGGCCAGGAAGGTGGCCGGTACGGGGCGGGTGGGGCGGCCGGTCGGGTCGATCGGCGTCACGGCGGGGTCCTCCTGCGGCGGGGTGGGCGAACTCCTGCGGGCGGGACAGGAAACGGGTGGGACAGGAAACGGGCGGGACGGGAGACGCGTGGTGCGGAAACGAGTGGTGCGTGAACGGGCGGTGCGGGAATCGGGCGGTGCGGAAAAGGCGTGGGTACGGGAAGGGCCGGTCAGACGGACAGGGCGAGCCGGTTGATCGCGGCCAGCGGGATCGGCAGCCAGCTCGGCCGGTGCCGGGCCTCGTACACCACCTCGTAGACCGCCTTGTCGATCTCCAGCGCCCGCATCAGCTCCGGTGAGGCGGCCGGGTCGGCGCCGCCGCCGGCGGTGTAGCCGGCGCCGTAGGCGGTGCGGTTGCGCTGGGCCCAGGCGGCGGCCAGGTGGGCCAGTTCCGGGTCGACGGGGCCGCCGGCCAGCAGGTGGGCGGCCGCGTAGTCGAAGGAGCGCAGCATCGCGGCGACGTCGCGCAGGGCGGGCTGCGGTTCGCGGCGCTCGTTGACGGACTTGGCGGGCTCGCCCTCGAAGTCCAGCAGCACCCAGCCGTGCGGGGTGCGCATGGCCTGTCCGAGGTGGAGGTCGCCGTGGATGCGCTGGACCGGCAGGCCGTCCGGGTGGGCGTCGGCGAGCTGCTGGAAGGCGGTGCGCAGGGCGGCCCGGAAGCGCAGCAGGCCGGGGACGGCGGCGACGGCGCTGTCCAGCCGGTCGGCCATGGCGCCGGCCAGCCGTCCGGTCTGGGCGCGGTCGAGCCGGGCGACGGGCATCGAGCGGGCGAGGACCCGGTGCACCTCGGCGGTGGCCCGGCCGAGCCGGTGCGCCTCGATGGCGAAGTTGCCGGGGGAGCGGTCCCCCTTGAGCCGGCCGACCTGGTCGAGGGCGAGTTCCCAGCCGTCCTCGGCGTCCGGCAGGTAGCGCTGCAGCAGTCCGAGGGTGGCGGGTTCGGCGCGTTCCATCCGGCTCTCGAACCAGGCGGCGACCCGGGGGATGCGGGTGGAGCCGGCCCGGGAGAGCGCGAGCGACAGTTCGAGGTCGGGGTTGGTGCCGGGGTGGATGCGGCGGAACAGTTTGAGGATGTACGAGGTGCCGTAGATGACCGAGCTGTTGGACTGCTCGGCGGTGGAGGCGCGGCCGGGGAGGTTGGCGGGCAGTCCGGAGCCGGGGGTGCGGCGGAAGGAGAGCGCGCCGAAGCGGTCCCCGGTGGCCAGGTGTTCGAGCAGCCGTCCGGTGAGTTCGGGGTCGTGCACCGCGTCGTAGAGGGTCGCGCCGTCGTACGGGCCCTGGCTGAGCCGGCCGAGCACGGCGGCGGGCCCGATGTCCCCGAGCCCGCCGGAGCGGATGCCGAGCAGCAGCTGGTAGATGTCGCCGTGCGGGGCGCCGGCCGTGGTGGCGTGCTCGACCCGCAGCAGGAGGTGCAGCAGGGCCGGGTCGCCGACCTGCAGCGGGGTGCCGACGACCGGGGTGAGGCCGGTGATGGGCCTCCCCTTGCCGGCGTACCAGCGCTGGGTGGGCAGCCAGGCGGCGATCAGTGGCAGGGCCGCCTGGACGAGTTCGCTGACGCCCAGGGCGGTTCTCCGGGCCCCGGCGCCCCGGGTGCCCGCGGGGGTGGCGGGACCGGTGGGGGCGTCGTCCTGGAGGTGGGCTTGAGAACGGGAGGTTTCGGACATGGCTCCCTTTCCCCGGAAGCACGCGGACTGCCCGACGGGTCGTGGCCGGGTCCGTCAGTCTTCCGGATTGCGGCGGCGCGGCGGTCGCGGCACGCGAGCACGGCTCGGGTGTCACGCCTTCGTGTGGGTGGCCGTTGGGCTGTTCTCCGTACGCGGTGGTGCAGAGAACTCCGGGGGCGCGGGGGTTCAACTCGCGCCCCCGGAGGGTCTGGTGGTGCTGTTCACGGCTGCTGTGCCACGTGCGGCGGATCGTTACTTCGATCGCCTGGTCCCGCTCAGGCGCGGGGGCTGCCGGAGCTGGAACCAGTAGAAGCCGTGCCCGGCCAGGGTGAGCAGGTAGGGCCACTCGCCGATCGACGGGAAGCGCACCCCGCCGATCAGCTCGACCGGGTACCGCCCGCCGTACTGCCGCAGGTCCAGCTCGGTCGGCTGCGCGAACCGCGAGAAGTTGTTCACGCACATGACCAGGTCCCCCTCGTACTCGCGCACGAAGGCCAGCACGGCGGGGTTGCTGGAGGGCAGTTCGGCGTAGCTGCCGAGGCCGAACGCCGGATTGAGCTTGCGGATCTCGATCATGCGACGCGTCCAGTGCAGCAGGGAGCTCGAACTGCTCTGCTGCGCCTCGACGTTGGTCACCTGATAGCCGTACACCGGGTCCATGATGGGCGGCAGACTGAGCCTGCCCGGGTCGGCGGAGGAGAAACCCGCGTTGCGGTCCGGGGTCCACTGCATCGGGGTGCGCACGCCGTCCCGGTCGCCGAGCCAGATGTTGTCGCCCATGCCGATCTCGTCCCCGTAGTAGAGGACCGGCGAGCCGGGCAGGGAGAGCAGCAGCGCGGTGAACAGCTCGATCTGGTTGCGGTCGTTCTCCAGCAGCGGGGCGAGCCGGCGGCGGATGCCCACGTTGGCGCGCATCCGCGGGTCCTTGGCGTACTCCGCGTACATGTAGTCGCGCTCCTCGTCGGTGACCATCTCCAGGGTCAGCTCGTCGTGGTTGCGCAGGAAGATGCCCCACTGGCAGCCGCCGGGGATCTGCGGCGTCTTGGCGAGGATCTCGGACACCGGGTAGCGGGACTCCCGGCGCACCGCCATGAAGATCCGGGGCATCACCGGGAAGTGGAACGCCATGTGGCACTCGTCGCCGCCGGAGGCGAAGTCGCCGAAGTAGTCGACGACGTCCTCCGGCCACTGGTTGGCCTCGGCGAGCAGCACGGTGTCCGGGTAGTTGGCGTCGATCTCCTTGCGGACCCGCTGGAGGAACTCGTGGGTCTCCGGGAGGTTCTCGCAGTTGGTGCCCTCGCGGGCGAACAGGTACGGCACCGCGTCCAGCCGGAAGCCGTCGATGCCGAGGTCGAGCCAGAACCGCAGCCCGGCGATCATCTCGTCCTGGACCCGGGGGTTGTCGTAGTTGAGGTCCGGCTGGTGCGAGAAGAAGCGGTGCCAGAAGTACTGCTTGCGGACCGGGTCGTAGGTCCAGTTGGAGGTCTCGGTGTCGACGAAGATGATCCGGGCGTCCGGGTACTGCTTGTCGTCGTCGGCCCACATGTAGAAGTCGCCGTAGGGCCCGTCCGGGTCGGAGCGGGAGGCCTGGAACCACGGGTGCTGGTCGCTGGTGTGGTTCATGACGAAGTCGATCACGATGCGCATGCCGCGGGCGTGGGCGGCGTCGACGAACTCCATGAAGTCGGCGAGGTCGCCGAACTCCGGCAGCACCGAGGTGTAGTCGGAGACGTCGTACCCGCCGTCGCGCAGCGGCGAGGCGAAGAACGGGGGGAGCCAGAGGCAGTCGATCCCGAGCCACTGGAGGTAGTCGAGCTTGGCCGTGAGCCCCTTGAGGTCCCCGACACCGTCGCCGTTGCTGTCCTGGAAGGACCGCACCAGCACCTCGTAGAAGACCGCACGCTTGAACCACTGCGGGTCGAGCTTCTTCTTCGAGGTCTCGGGGAAGGTGTCGGGGACGGGCTCGTTCACTGTCACGCTGGGTTCCTCCGAACCGTGAGGAGGTGAGCCGGCTCGGCTGAGGGATCGAGCCGGACGTAGTTGTGCCGGCCCCAGGTGTAGACGGCGCCGGTGAGCTCGTCGTGCACCGCGTACGGGCCGTCGCCGTCGAGCGTGACGGTGGCCTCCTGGACGTGGTGCGGGTCGAGGTTCACCACGGTGACGACCTGGTCGGTGAGCCCCTCGGGGGTGGTCGCGGTCTTGGAGTAGGCGAGCACCTGGTCGTTGTCGGTGGGGTGGAAGCGCAGGTCGCGCAGCTGCTGGAGGGCGGGATGGCGGCGGCGCAGCCGGTTCAGCACGGTCAGCAGCGGGGCCAGGGTGTCGGTGCGGCTCCAGTCGCGCGGGCGCAGTTCGTACTTCTCCGAGTGGAGGTACTCCTCGGAGCCCGGGTGGGCCGGCTCGTTCTCGTACAGCTCGAAGCCGGCGTAGACGCCGTAGCTGGGGGAGAGGGTGGCGGCGAGCACCGCGCGGACCGCGAAGGCGGCCCGGCCGCCGTGCTGGAGGTACTCGTGCAGGATGTCCGGCGTGTTGGCGAAGAAGTTGGGCCGCATGTAGGCGGCGGCGTCACCGCTGAGTTCGGTGAGGTAGTCGGTGAGTTCCGGTTTGGTGGTGCGCCAGGTGAAGTACGTGTACGACTGGTGGAAACCGATCTTCGCCAGGGTGTGCATCATCGCGGGGCGGGTGAAGGCCTCCGCCAGGAACACCACGTCGGGGTCGGTCCGGGCGACGTCGGCGAGCACCTTCTCCCAGAACACCACCGGTTTGGTGTGCGGGTTGTCGACCCGGAAGATCCGGACGCCGTGCGACATCCAGAACCGGAGGATCCGGATGGTTTCCTTGACGATTCCGTCCATGTCCTGGTCGAAGTTGACCGGATAGATGTCCTGGTACTTCTTCGGCGGATTCTCGGCGTACGCGATGGTGCCGTCCGTGCGGTGGCTGAACCATTCCGGATGCTTGTTCACCCAGGGGTGGTCGGGGGAGCACTGGAGGGCGAAGTCCAGCGCCACCTCCAGGTGCAGCGCCTTGGCCTCGGCGACGAAGTGGTCGAAGTCCTCGATGGTGCCGAGGTCCGGGTGGACGGCGTCGTGGCCGCCCTCGGGGGAGCCGATCGCCCAGGGCGAGCCGACGTCGTGCGGGCCGGCCGTCAGGGTGTTGTCCGGGCCCTTGCGGAAGGCTCGGCCGATCGGGTGGACCGGCGGCAGGTAGACCACGTCGAAGCCCATCGCGGCGACGGCCGGCAGGCGTTCGGCGGCGCTGCGCAGGTTGCCCGGGCGCGGCGGCTCGACGCCGGCCGGGTCCACCACGGCGCCCTCCGACCGGGGGAAGAACTCGTACCAGGAGCCGAACAGCGCGCGCTCGCGGTCGACCTGGAGCGGCATCGGGCGGGAGGCGCTGAGCAGCTCGCGCAGCGGGTGGCGGACCAGCGCGTCGAGCACCTCGGGGGCGAGCGCGGCGGCCAGCCGGGACAGCGGCGGCAGGGTCTGGTCGCGCAGCGCGTCGGCGGCGGCCAGCACGTCGGCGCGGCCCTCCTTCTTGGGCACCCCGGCCGCGGCCTGCTCCAGCAGCCGGGCGCCCTCCTCCAGGACCAGCGCGGTGTCGATCCCGGCGGGCAGCTTCACCGAGGCGGTCCGGCGCCAGGTGGCGACCGGGTCGCTCCACGCCTCCACCAGGTACGACCAGCGGCCGGGCGCGGTCGGGGTGACGTACGCGCCCCAGCGGTCGGTGCCCTCGGCCAGTTCGCGCATCGGCGTCCACGGGCCGCTGCGGCCGCGCGGGTCGCGCAGCACCACGTTGGCGTTGACGGCGTCGTGGCCCTCGCGGAAGACGGTCGCGGTGACCAGGAAGGTCTCGCCGACGACGGCCTTGGCCGGGCGGCGGCCGGCGTCGACGAGGGGACTGACGTCCAGGACGGGGATGCGGCCGATCACGGTGTCGCTCTCTGTCGTCTTGCGGGCGGAGGGCTTGCGAGCGGGGGCCTTCCGGGCGGCTGCCCCGGCGGCCGGGGCCTTCGCGGAGGCGGACCCGGCGGCCTCCGCGGTGGCGGCCTTCGGAGCTGCGGTCTTCGGGGTGGTGGCGGTGGTGCGGCGCGTGGTGGTGGTGCGCCTGCGGGGTGCCGCCGCCCGGTCCTCCTCGGCCCCGGGGTGCCGGGCCGTCGAGGGGGCTTCGGATTCGGAGGATCCGGCACGGACCGCCCCGGAGGCCCTCGGCGCCGGCATCGCCGGATCTGTCCGAGTGTCAGAATCCATCCGTCCGGCGGATTCCGCGACCGCTGCGTCGAGGCCTTCGGCCACCGGTGTGGACTGGTCCCGCGTGTCGCCGTGCATGCCAAGCTCCTGCCCGAGATCGGCGGCAGCTCCCCGCGGGCCTGGGTACGGGCCGGGGGAGTACCGGAGGACTGCTGGGTGGGGAGGACGTGCGACCGGAAGCCTGCCCGCGCCGCTGTTCCCGGCAACCTGCCCGGCGCCCGCCGAGCCGGCGGTGGGACGCCCCGGAGCCCGTGTGCGTCCCGGCGCACGCCTCCGCCGGGCGCGCCCCGGCCGACCCGGTCCACCCGTGAACGAGCGGGCCGGTAGGGAGGACACGCGTCCGTGCGCGGTGAGCGCCGAATGGGCTAAGAAGGACGGGAACGGACAACACGAAAAGGATTCGGACGTGCTGCTTCGCGGGGGACGCCACCCGTCGTCGTACTCCCCACTGCATCAACGACCTTCGGTCATCCTCGCACCGGCGACAAGGTTTTTGCAGCGGTACGACAGTAGTTTCGGGCCTTCTCCCGGGTGGATGCGCCATCGGAAATGAAGCCGTACCGAAGAGTTCACGTATTGGTAGCGCGGGCCCTCGAAATGTGCGCCTCGCGCGCCCCCCGTGCAGTCCAATGCGCCGAATGCGATCTCATCAATAGCCCGAACGGATGCCCAATAGTCCACTTGACGCACTGTCCGGCCGACCGCCACGGCTACGCTTCACGCCGTGAAGGCAATCCGCAGATTCACCGTCCGCACCGTCCTGCCCGAACAACTCCAGCCGCTGCACGAGCTGGCCCTCAACCTGCGCTGGTCCTGGCACCCCGAGACCAGGGACCTCTTCCGGTCCGTGGACCCGGAGGTCTGGGCCGCGACCGGCGAGGACCCGGTGCGGCTGCTCGGGGAGGTCCCGGCCGCCCGGCTGGCCGCGCTCGCCGCCGACCGGCGCTTCCTGCGCAGACTCGGCGACCTCGCCGACGACCTGCGCGAGTACCTGACCGGCCCCCGCTGGTACCAGACCCGGCAGCAGTCCGACGCCGCCCCGCTGCCCGCCGCGATCGCCTACTTCTCGCCCGAGTACGGCATCGCCGCGGCGCTGCCCCAGTACTCCGGCGGGCTCGGCATCCTGGCCGGCGACCACCTCAAGGCCGCCAGCGACCTCGGCGTGCCGGTCGTCGGCGTCGGCCTGTTCTACCGGCACGGCTACTTCCGCCAGTCCCTGAGCCGGGACGGCTGGCAGCAGGAGCGCTATCCGCTGCTCGACCCGGACGAACTCGCGGTCAGCCTGCTGCGGGAGGCCGACGGCACCCCCGGCCGGGTCGACCTGGCCCTGCCCGGCGGCCGCACCCTGGCCGCCCACATCTGGAAGGCCCAGGTCGGGCGGGTCCCGCTGCTGCTGCTCGACTCCGACATCGAGGCCAACTCGCCCGCCGAGCGGGACGTCACCGACCGGCTGTACGGCGGCGGCAGCGAGCACCGGCTGCTCCAGGAGATGCTGCTCGGCATCGGCGGCGTCCGGGCGGTGCGCGCCTACTGCCGGCTCACCGGGCACCCCGCCCCCGACGTCTTCCACACCAACGAGGGCCACGCCGGCTTCCTCGGCGTGGAGCGCATCCGCGAACTGGTCGCCGACGACCGGACCGGCCTCGACTTCGCCGCCGCCCTGGAGGCCGTCCGGGCCGGCACCCTCTTCACCACCCACACGCCCGTCCCGGCCGGCATCGACCGCTTCGACCGCGAGCTGGTCGCCCGCCACTTCGGCGGCGACGCAGCGCTGCCGGGCGTGCCGGTCGAGCAGGTGCTCGCGCTCGGCGCCGAGAGCTGGCAGGACGGGGACCCGAAGCTCTTCAACATGGCCGCCATGGGCCTGCGGCTGGCCCAGCGCGCCAACGGGGTCTCCACCCTGCACGGCGAGGTCAGCCGCTCGATGTTCAACGGCCTGTGGCCCGGCTTCGACCCGGCCGAGGTGCCGATCACCTCGGTCACCAACGGCGTGCACGCCGCCACCTGGATCGACCCGGCGGTGGTCCGGCTCGGCGCCGCCGAGATCGGCGCCGAGCGCGCCGAGGAGGCGATGACCACCGGCGAGAGCAAGCGCTGGACGGGCCTGGAGAGGATCGGCAACACCGAGGTCTGGCAACTGCGGCGCGCCCTGCGGGCCCAGCTGGTGGAGGAGGCCCGCCGCCGGCTGCACGCCTCCTGGCGCCGGCGCGGGGCCGGCGAGGCCGAGCTCGGCTGGGTCTCCTCGGTGCTCGACCCCGATGTGCTCACCATCGGCTTCGCCCGCCGGGTGCCCTCGTACAAGCGGCTCACCCTGATGCTGCGCGACCAGGAGCGGCTGCGCGCGCTGCTGCTGCACCCCACCCGGCCGGTGCAGATCGTGGTCGCCGGCAAGGCCCACCCGGCGGACGACGGCGGCAAGCGGCTGATCCAGCAGATGGTCGCCTTCGCCGACGACCCGGCGGTGCGGCACCGGATCGTCTTCCTGCCGGACTACGACATGGCGATGGCCCAGCGCCTCTACCCGGGCTGCGACGTCTGGCTGAACAACCCGCTGCGCCCGCTGGAGGCCTGCGGCACCTCCGGGATGAAGGCGGCGCTCAACGGCTGCCTCAACCTGTCCGTCCTGGACGGCTGGTGGGACGAGTGGTTCGACGGCCGCAACGGCTGGGCGATCCCCACGGCCGACGAGAGCGGCGGGGCGCTCGACCCGGACAGCGGCGAGGCCGAGCGGCGCGACGACATCGAGGCGGCCGCGCTCTACGACCTGATCGAGAACCAGGTCGCCGCCCGGTTCTACGACCGGGACGCGGACGGTCTGCCGCAGCAGTGGATCGCCATGGTCCGGCACACCCTGGTCACCCTCGGGCCCAAGGTGCTGGCCGGGCGGATGGTCCGGGAGTACGTCGAGCGGCTGTACGCCCCGGCGGCGCAGGCCCAGCGGGAGCTGGCCGGGCAGCAAGGCCACGGCGCGCGGGAGCTGGCGCTCTGGAAGGCGACGGTCCGGGAGGCCTGGCCGGCCGTCCGGGTCGAGCACGTCGAGGCGGACTGCCCGACCGAGGCGCAGGAGCTGGGCAGTTCGCTGGAGCTGCGGGTGCAGGTCGCGCTCGGGACGCTGCGGCCGGGCGACGTCGAGGTGCAGGCGGTCTCCGGCCGGGTGGACGAGCGGGACCGGATCTCGGACGCCTGCCTGCTCGCCCTCAAGCCGGTCGGCGGGCCCGATCTGGACGGCCGGATCCGCTACGAGGGCTCGCTGGAGCTCTGCCGGACCGGCCCGTTCGGCTACACCGTCCGGGTGCTGCCCGCGCACCCGCGGCTGGCCTCGCCGGCCGAGCTGGGGCTGGTCGCGCTGCCGGCCGAGTCGGCCGGGATGGACGCGGGGCTGCTGCGCTGAGGCCGCGGGCGGCCGTCCACCGGTGGTGAACCGGGTGGGCGGCCGCCCGCGTACTTCCGTGCGGGAGGGTGGGAATGACCGGCAGGGGGAGTGTAGGGG
>NZ_JBSFJC010000086.1:0-38727 GCF_053597855.1 Kitasatospora sp. NPDC001225 | reverse complement strand
GAGTCTCAGGACCCTCACCGCGCTCGATGACCACCGCGGAGGACACGGATCACTTGAGACAGCCGCTCTGGCCGGCTCCGATCAGGCACTCGGCAGCACGGCGGTGTCGGCGTCGGTCTTGGGGATGTACTCCGCGTACGCGACGTCGCCGGGCAGGCCGCGCTTGCCGTCGTACTGGCTGTTGCGGAAGTTCATGGCGGGGGTGACCGACTGGTTCTCGTCGTCGCCCCAGTTGTAGAGCATGTCCTGGGAGTAGCTGTGCACGTCGACGAACCACCCGGTCCGCGGGAACTGGTCCAGTAGCCAGCGGACGTTGCGGGTCTCGGGCTCGGAGAAGGCGCTCGGGCCCTCGTAGACCTGCTGGTCGCACGGGTCGGCCGACACCTGCGGGGTGGCGGTCGGGGCGAAGGCGGTGGCGAAGTCGAAGAGGAAGTCGTAGTTGCGGTTGAGGTCGACGCCGACGCAGTCGGGGTTCGTGCTGCCCCCGGCGTTGGCCGGGTTGCGGTTCTTGCGCCACATCGGGTCGGCGGTCTGGCTGAACAGCCGGCCGTCCGGGTTGACCAGCGGGAAGAGCACCAGGTCCAGCCGCTGGAGCAGGTTGCGGACCTGGTCGGCGGTGAAGACGGTGCCGCCGTAGCCGAGGCCGGTGCCGTCGCGCTGGGCCTCCAGCAGGTCGGCGGCGAGGTGGACGAGGATCTCGCAGCTGCCCCATTCACGGGCGTGCACACCGCCGATCATCATCACGCAGCTCTTGGGGACCGGGGCCGGTGCACCGATCTTGAGGGCGTGGGCGGTGCGGCCCTCGATGGAGGGCTCGGGCAGGGTGAGCAGTTCGGACGTGCCGGGGTAGGCGGTGGCCAGACTGGCCACGGCGGACTCGACCTCGGTGATGTTCAGGTACGGCATGACGACCTCCCGGGTCAGCCGGCGGGCTTGGCGGCGAGGCCGTGCGGGACGGCGTCGGCGGCGGCGAACCGGTCGCCGGTGCCGACCTCGGCCTGGGCGGCGCGGCCGGCCTCGCTGGCGTTGCCGATCCGGGTGACGGTGACGCCCTCGCGTTCGAGGGCGGCGATCCGGTCCTCCGGGGCGTAGACGTCGATGCCGACGCTGCCGTCCGGTTCGACGTGCGGGCGGCCACCGGTGTCGGGGCGGGCCTCGCGCAGCAGGGCGCGCAGGACCTCCGGGTCCCTGGCGGTGACGCGGAGTCGCAGGATGTCGGGTCGGGGCGGTCGGGTGGGAACGGCGGACATGGCGACCTCTTCTCGGGCGCCGGGGGAGCTCGGCCCACGGCCGGCTCAGCGGTGCCGGATTCGAGCGGATATGTCCGACGTGTACCTCGTATCCTCAGGATGCGTCGCCGCCGTAGAAGCCGTCAAGGGGCGGCTCGGGCATCCCGTCGAGCAGGCTGTCCAGGCCGCTCAGCATCTCGGCCTCGTCGTCGAAGTCGGAGAACCGGGGCACCAGGGCGCGCAGCCTGGGGTAGTCGGCGGCGGGCAGCCGGTGCAGGCCGAGCCGCAGGGCCGGGTCCGGCTCGTTCGGGTTGTCGACCACCTGGCGCTTGTCCACCAGCAGGCAGCCGAGGTTCCAGGCGACGAAGGTGCGGTAGACGGTCAGCGCGCCGGCGTCGTCGAAGCCGGCCCGGCCGAGCACGGCCAGGATGTGCTCGGTGAGCTCCAGCACCGAGGCCGGGCGGCGGGCCACCGGGACGGCCAGCGGGCGGGTCGCGACCAGCGGCAGGATCTCGGGGTGGGCGTGCGCGGTGGCGGCGAACGCCCGGGCGATCCGGCGCAGTTCGGCGCGCCAGCCGTCCTCGTGGGGGCCGCGGGCGGCGCCGGCCCGCAGCCGGGCGTTGATCTCGTCGAAGTAGGCCTCGACCAGGCCGTCGATCAGCGCCTCCTTGCCCGGGGTGTAGCGGTACAGGGCCATCGACTCCACGCCGAGATCGGCGGCCAGCCTGCGCATGGTCAGCGCGGCCAGGCCCTCGCGGTCGACCAGGGCCACGGCGGCGCCCAGTACCAGCGGGCGGCTCAGTCGGCCCCGCCTCTCGGGGGCGTCCTGCTCGGCCATCTCCGCACTCCTCCGGGTCGGTGGCAGCGTCGTCGGGCGGTCGGCTCGGTGGGGGCGCGGGGCCCGCTGCCGGGCTGGGTCTTCGGCGGATGTCACTCAGCGGATACAGAACCAGGATACAAGGGAGGAATAGGACGTAAACGGGCACGCGGCCGCGCGGCGGCGGTGCTGCCGATCCCGCTGGTCAGATGACCGGGCGAGGGGTGGTGGGGGCGGCGACCGGGGTGGTGGGGCCGGTCGCGGTGTGTGACGCCACTCCGCACCCGCTCGCCAACCTCCTTCCGGCGCCCGGTCGCTGAGCGCGTCCGACCCGGCGGCGCCGGTCACCACGCCCGGCGCCGGCCTCAGTCGAGCAGCAGTCGGACGGCGAGGGCGGCGACCAGGGCGGCGGAGCCGAGGGCGGTGAGCAGCCGGCCGCGCGGGCCGGTGAGGGCCCGGCCGAGCAGGGCGCCGCCGGAGGCCAGCAGCAGTTGCCAGCAGGCGGAGGCGGCGAAGGCGCCGAGGGTGAAGGCCGCCCGGGCGGGGACGCCGTCCTGGCTGCCGCCGCCGAGCACCAGGGCGGCGAAGTAGAGCACGGTGAGCGGGTTCAGCAGGGTGATGCCCAGCAGGGCGAGGAAGGCCCGGGTGGGGGTGGGCGGCGACGGCCGCGCTCCGGCGGCGGGGCCGGAGCGGCCGCGCAGTGCGGTGGCGGCCGTCCGGGCGGCCAGGGCGAGCAGGACCAGGGCGGAGGTGATCCGCAGTGGCCGGGCGACCGGTTCGAGCAGCGGTGCGAGGCCGGTGCCGCCGGCCGCCGCGAGCAGGGCGTACAGCCCGTCCGCGGTGGCCACGCCGAGGGCGGCGCAGGCGCCGGTGCGCAGCGAGGTGCGTGCGGTGAGCGACACCAGGTAGGCCCCGACGGCCCCCACCGGGACGGCCACGCCGAGCCCGGCGAGCAGCCCCGCGATCAGCGCGGCCCTCACGCGCGGGGGGCGTCGGGCCTCCGGGGGCGGCCGGGCTGCTGCTGGACCGGGGCCGGGCGGGTGGCGGCGGGTACGGGCAGCGGGCGGGTGGCGGAGACGGTCATGGGTCGATGGTGACGGCCCGGGGCGGGGGTGGCAAACGGCTTTCCGCGGGCCCGGGATAGCGTGGGGGCGATCCCGTGATCACCGTCCCGAGGAGAGCCGATGAACAGTCAGAACGATCCCGTGCGCGTGCTGTTGGCGGAGGCCTGGACCTCCTGGGCGGAGCGGGGCGCGGCCCTGGCCGCCGAGGACTGGGACCGGCCCACCCGGCTGCCCGAGTGGACCGTACGGGAGCTGTTCGCGCACGTGGCGCCGGTGCCGGAGATGTTCACCGGGCTGCGCGCGGCCGTCCTGGACACGTCGGCCGAGGTGGCCGACGGGGCCGGCATCCTGCGGGCCTACAACCGGCCGGGCGGCATCGCCCACACCGCCGCCGGGCAGGTCGCCGAGGCGGCGAAGCGGACCGCCGAGGTGGCCGAACCCGCCGTGCTGATCGCCCGGTTCGGCGTCGAGGGCCCGGCGGCGCTGGCCGGCCTCGCGGACCTGCCGCCGGGGACCACGGTGGCGCACCCGCTGCTCGGCAGCGTGACGGTCGGCGCGCTCGGCGAGGTGGCGCTGATGGAGGCGACCGTCCACCTGCTCGACCTGATCGCGGCCGTCGGCGGCCCGCCGCCCGCCGAGGGGGCGCTGCACTTCACCCGCGCCCTGCTGGCGGAGGTGGCCGACCCGGTGGCCTTCATCGAGGCGGCGACCGGCCGTAGCGCCGAGGCGGTGCTCCCGGTGCTGCGGTAGGGCTTCCGTCGGGTGGGGTGAGGCGTATGCGTCTCATGTCATGAGCCTTTCAAAGGTGCGGGTTTGCTGTCACGCTGCTGCTCCCGGCCCGCTCCCCACGAGAGGCTCCGATGAGAAGACTCCTGCCTGCCCTGACCGGCGCCGCCCTGTTCGCGGCGACCGGCCGCGGACTGCACACCCGCCCAGGTGGTGGCCAACGGCGGTTTCGAGTCCGGTGGTTCGTCCTGGTCGGCGCCGAGCGGCGCGATCACCGCCGACACCGGCCAGAGCGCCCACTCCGGCAGCTCCTACGCCTGGCTCGACGGCTACGGCTCCAGCCACACCGACACGCTCTCGCAGTCCGTCACCCTCCCCGCCGGGTGCGGCACCGCGACGCTCGGGTTCTGGCTGCACGTCGACACCGCCGAGACGACCGGCAGCACCGCGTACGACAAGCTGACCGTCAAGCTCGGCTCCACCACCCTGGCCACCTACTCCAACCTGGACGCGAAGGCCGGGTACGTGCACAAGACGCTCGACGTCTCCGCCTTCGCCGGCCAGTCCGTGACGCTCGCCTTCACCGGCGTCGAGGACGCCAGCCTGCAGACCAGCTTCGTGCTGGACGACGTCACCCTGGACGTCTCCGGCGGCGGCACGTCGCCCCAGCCCGGCGACCCGACCCGCACCCCGGTCGCGCCGACGTACACCGTCGGCCTCACCAGCGACTCCTCCGGCGGCAGTTGGACCGGGCACGAGAGCGTGACGTTCACCAACGCCTCGCCCGACCCGCTGAACGAGGTGTACCTGCGGCTGTGGGACAACGCCCACGGCAGCTGCCCCAGCACCCCGATCACGGTGACCAACGTGACCGGCGGCACGCCCTCACCGCTCACGGTGAACTGCACCGCGCTCAAGATCACCCTGCCGGCCCCGCTCGCCCAGGGCCAGAGCGGCACCGTCGCCTTCGACCTCGGCATCACCGTGCCGAGCGGCGCGGACCGCTTCGGCCACGACGGCGCGTACAACTTCCTCGGCAACGCCCTGCCCGTCCTGGCGATACGGGACGCGGCCGGCTGGCACCTCGACCCGTACACCAACAACGGCGAGTCCTTCTACTCGGTGGCCGCGGACTTCGCCGTCACCCTGGACCACCCGAGCGGTCTGCTGGTGCCCGCGACCGGCACCTCGGTGGACACCCCCGGCACGGCCGGGCGGACCGTCACCAAGGCGACCGCGAGCAAGGTGCGCGACTTCGCCTGGGGCGCCGGGCCGTTCACGAGGATCTCCGGCACCTCCGCCGCCGGGGTGAAGGTCAACGTCTACTCGGTGGCGGGGATCAGCGCGGCCGACTCCCAGTCGATGCTCTCCACCGCGACCTCGGCGGTCGACGCCCACGCCCAGCGCTTCGGCGCCTACCCGTACGGCGAGTTGGACGCGGTGCTCGACAACAACTTCTGGTTCGGTGGCATGGAGTACCCGGGCTTCGTCCTCGACCTGGTCAGCACCACGGCGCTCACCCACGAGATCGGCCACCAGTGGTGGTACGGCATCGTCGGCGACGACGAGTACAACGGCCCCTGGCTGGACGAGGCCTTCACCGACTACGCCACCGACCTCGCCCTCGGCAAGACCGGCAACGGCTGCTGGAACAGCGTCTCCTGGGCGTCCTCGGCGGAGCGGATCACCAACTCGATGGCGTACTGGGACGCCAACTCCTCGCGCTACTCGACGGTCGTCTACGGCTACGGCAAGTGCGCCCTGCACGACCTGCGCCGGACGATCGGCGACAGCGCGATGACCACGCTGCTGCGGAACTACGCGCAGGCGCACTGGTACGGCGTCTCCACCACCGCGGAGTTCAAGGCCGCGGCCCAGGCCGCCACCACGGTGGACCTGGGCTCCTTCTGGAGCCAGCACCGCATCGACGGCTGAGCCCGGACATCGGTATGTCCCGGACGTCGCCCCCGGTCCAGGCCGGGGGCGACGCCCTTTCCGCGGGGTCAGCCCAGGGCGAGGGCGCGGAGGCGGTCGGCCGCGCCGTTGAAGTAGTTCTGGTCACCGGGGAAGGTGCCGGAGTCGGCGAACTGCCAGAAGGTCTGGTAGCCCCAGCCGTTCGGCAGGGTGCCGACGGAGGAGGCGTAGCGGGCTATCCAGAGCGGATTGGTGGTGCCGAAGCCGCCGTTGTCGCCGGTGCACTGGCTCCACCAGTTGGTGGTGGTGTAGATGGTGGGGTAGCGGCCGGTGCGGGAGTGCACGGTGTTGCTGAAGTCGCGGATCCAGCTGACCATGGCGCTCTGGCTGAGGCCGTAGCAGGTGGCGCCGTAGGGGTTGTACTCGATGTCCAGCGCGGGCGGCAGGGTCTTGCCGTCGGCGGACCAGCCGCCGCCGTGGCTGACGAAGTAGTTGGCCTGGGTGGCGCCGGAGGAGGCGTTCGGCAGCGCGAAGTGGTAGGCGCCGCGGACCAGGCCGGCGTTGTACGAGCCGTTGTACTGCTGGGCGAAGGACGGGTTGGTGTAGCCGGTGCCCTCGGTCGCCTTGACGTAGGCGAACTTGGCGCCGTTGGCCGCCACCGAGGACCAGTTGACGTTGCCCTGGTAGCCGGAGACGTCCAGCCCCGGGGTCTGGGTGGCGGCGAGGGAGGCGAACGGGGCGGCGGTGCTTCGCCCCTCGCGGGCGGCGACGGTGGAGCCGGCGAAGTCCTGCTCGGGGTGGAAGCCGGGACGGCCCTCGGCGACGGGGGCGACCGGGGCGGGGTCGGCCGCGTACGCGGGGGCGGCGGCGCCGGCGACCAGGGCGGTCGCGGCGGCGAGGGCGGCCAGTGCGGGCAGTCGGCGGCGGGCCGGTCTGGCGGCCGCGGCGGTGGCTGTGGTGCGGGCGGAGCGGGAAGAGCGGGGCATGAGCACTCCTCTGGTCCGAGCGTGGGGAAGGTCGAAATGACCCGGTTCGGCCGGGGTCTGACCGGCCGTACCGCAGAGTAGCCATGTACCTGGCACCGCCACCAGGCATCTTTTTTCACATGGTGAACGCACGTCACCTCGGTCGGAACGCCATGACCGGCAACCGGCGTTGCCGGTTCTGCCGGTGCGGCCGGCCCCGGGACGGAGTCGACGGAGGAGCCGGCGGGGCCGGGGGAGGGGCGGGCAGCGGAGGCGGCGCCGGGTGCGGCGGGGGCGCTGTGGCACGATGCCCGCGGGCCGGCCACCACGGGCGGCCCCCTGCACGTGAGGAGAGACCACCCATGATCGAGACCGCCACCGACTCCGCCCGGCCCGCCGGGGAGCCCGTGTTCCGGCCCGCCACGCCCGCCGACGTCCCGGCGCTGGTCGCGCTGGTCGAGTCCGCCTACCGGGGCGACTCCAGCCGGGCCGGGTGGACCACGGAGGCGGACCTGCTGGGCGGCCGGCGCACCAACCCGGAGGCCGTCGCCGAGGCCGTGGGCCACCCCGACGGTGTGGTTCTGCTCGCCGAGCGGGACGGCGAGCTGGTCGCCTGCTGCCAGCTGGAGCGGCGCGGCGGGCTGGCCTACTTCGGCATGTTCTCGGTGCGTCCCGGGCTCCAGGGCGGCGGCATCGGCCGGGCCGTGCTGGCCGAGGCGGAGCGGGTGGCGGGCGAGGAGTGGGGCGTCGGCGCGATGGAGATGACGGTGATCGAGCAGCGCGCCGAGCTGATCGCCTGGTACGAGCGGCGCGGCTTCCGGCGCACCGGCGAGTTCAGCCCGTTCCCGTACGGCGACGAGCGCTTCGGCATCCCGCGGCGGCCGGACCTCCGGTTCGCGCACCTCGTCAAGGAGTTGAAGGCGGAGTCCGCCGGGAATTGACGTCCGTGTACGGAAGTTGACGGCTGTGCGGAGGCCGGGGCCGGGTCGTCCGGGCGGTCGTACCAGTAGTCGTACCGGTGGTTGACGGCCTCGGAAACGGCCCGCCCTCGGGGTTCGGTTCAGTTCCGCTGGACCGGGTTTCCGCAGGTGATCCGCCGTCAACTCGCTGAGCTGGGGCGATGCGGAGATGTCATACCTCGTTCATTATTGGTCTAGGCCAATGTGAGAGGCTGAGCGCGAACGGCCACGTTCCGTCCGCTGCCCAGGGGGGCCATTTCCGCATGCCCGTTCTCCATGGCACCGCCATGCCCGCACCCGACACCGGTCCGCGCCGGACACCCGCGGACCCCGACGACCACCGGCTGCCCAGCCCGCCCGACGACGAGGAGCTCTACTGGTACTTCGGCCCGCAGCGCCGCTGGGTGCTGCTCTGCGCCACCCTCTCCTACGCGGGAGCCACCGCCACGCTCGGCCTGTTCGCCCTCAGCAAGCCGCTGCTCTGGCCCTTCCTGGTGCTCACCGTGCTCAACGCGGCCACCTGGCTGCTCTCGCTCACCGACGGCCAGCGCGCCCGGCGCTTCACCCGCGACTCGCACGACCTGCTGCTGCGCGCCTGGAGCCCCGCCCGCGCCCCGAGCGTGGACCTGCTGCTGCCGACCGCCGGCGAACCGCTGGCCGTCCTGGACAACGCCTACCGGTACACCGCGGCCGTCCAGTGGCCCGGTGAGCTGACCGTCCTGGTCCTCGACGACGCCGGCCGCCCCGAGGTGCGCGAACTCGCCGAGTCCTACGGCTTCCGCTACCACGCCCGCCCCGACCGGGGCCGGTTCAAGAAGGCCGGCAACCTCAACCACGGCCTGGCCGAGGGCACCGGCGAGATCGTCGCCGTCCTGGACGCCGACTTCTGCCCCCGCCCCGACTTCCTGCGCCACCTGGTGCCCTACCTCGACAACCCCGGGGTCGGCATCGTGCAGAGCCCGCAGTGCTTCGACACGGACGCCGACATGTCCTGGCTCGAACGCGCCGCGGGAGCCACCCAGGAGATCTTCTACCGCTGGATCCAGCCCTCCCGGGACGCGCAGGACGGCACCGTCTGCTGCGGCACCAACGCCCTGTACCGCCGCGCCGCGCTGCAGCGGATCGGCGGCTTCGCCGAGATCGACCACAGCGAGGACCTCTACACCGGCCTCGCCCTCGCCCGCGCCGGATGGTCCACCCGCTACGTCCCCGCGCTGGTCGCCAAGGGCATGTCGCCCACCGGCCTGCCCGCCTTCATCAGCCAGCAGTACCGCTGGTGCCTCGGCTCCCTGGCACTCGTCCGCGACCCGGACTTCCGCCGCGGCCCGCTGCCGAAGTCCGCCCGGCTCTGCTTCTGGAACGGCATCCTCGGCTACGTCACCAGCGCGGTGAACGTCTTCGCCGTGCCGCTGCCCGCCCTGATCATGCTGTTCTTCCGGCCCGAGGAGATCCAGCCCTGGCAGGTGCTGCCGTTCCTGCCGCCGATCTGGGTCGCCCTGGTGCTGCTGCCCGCGATGTCCCGCACCCGCTGGCGCTTCGAGGTCACCCGGGTCCAACTCCTCGGCGGGCTCTGCCACGTGGTCGCCATCGCGCACGCGCTGCGCCGCCGCTCCGCCGACTGGGTGCCCACCGGCGCCGTCTCCGGCGGCAGCACGCTCGCCCGCACCGTCGCCCGGATCGGGGTCGCCTGGCTCGGGCTCGTCGTCCTCGCGGGCGCCGCCGGGCTGGTCCGGGCCGCGCTGCTCCATGGCTGGCGGCCGTACTGGGCGCTCGCCGGACTGCTCGCGCTCACCACGTACACCATGGTCCCGCTGATCCGGGAGCTGTGGCCGCTGCTGAACGGGACCAACGGGGGCAAGGGCGCCGCCGTCGGTGAGGTCGCCGCGCCCGCACCGGGCCGCTCCGACCTCGGGTTCGGACGGGCCGAGGCCGTCGCCGTCACCGCCGCGCTGCTGCTGTGCGGGCTGCTGGCCTCCGGCTGGGCCGACCCGCTGATCTTCTGACGGACCGTCACTTCCACTGCAACACCTGCCTGTTGCGTTTCCTTGCGCGTCGCCCCACCGGCGCGGACACCGCCCGGCCGCCCCATCGGCCGGGCGGGCCCGACAAACCGCTGCCAGCCCTGCAAGGAGCACCGCCGTGTCAACGGCCGTACCACCACCGTCGTCGTCCTCCTCTTCCGCTGATGTCCAGCCCTCCGTTCCGACCTCCGCCGCGTCCGGCCCAGGCGTCGACCTGCTGCCCGGCGTCGTCCGGGTCGACCGGGAACTCGCCGCCCCGCAGCGCGCCACCGTCGCCGAGAGCGGGCAGGCCCGCCGGCGCACCGCCTTCCGCCCCGACATCGAGGGGCTGCGCGGCGTCGCCGTGCTCTCCGTCCTCGCCTTCCACTCCGCCGTACCCGGCCTGACCGGCGGCTTCGTCGGCGTCGACGTCTTCTTCGTCATCTCCGGCTTCCTGATCACCGGCCTGCTCGTCGGCCGCCCGCTCGGCCTGTGGGACTTCGCCGCCCGCCGCGCCCGGCGGATCCTGCCCGCCGCCGCCACCGTGCTGGTCGCCACCGCCGTCGCCGGCGGCGCCCTGCTCGACCCGCTGCGCGGCACCGACCTCGCCCGCGACCTGATCGCCTCCGCCGGGCAGTTCGCCAACTGGCGCTTCGTCGGCCAGCAGACCGACTACCTGGCCGCCGAACACGACCCCAGCCCGCTGCAGCACTTCTGGTCGCTGGGCGTGGAGAACCAGTTCTACCTGCTCTGGGGCGTGCTGCTGCTCGGCCTCGCCCGCTACCTGCGCGGGCGCCGCCGCACCCTCGCGATCACCCTCGCCACGGTGGCCGTCGGCGGCGTCTCCCTGGCGCTCTGCCTGCGCTGGACGGCCACCTCCGCGCCGCTCGCCTACTTCTCCACCGGCAGCCGGCTCTGGGAGTTCGCGGCCGGCGCCTGCGCGGCGCTGGCCGGCCCGGCCCTGCTCTCCCGCGCCGAGCGGCGCCCGGTGGTGTGGTCGCTGCGGGTGGTCGGCTGGCTCGGCCTCGCGGCCGTGCTCGCACCGGTGGTCCTGTACGACCGCGACACCCCCTTCCCCGGCACCGCCGCGCTGCTGCCCGTCCTCGGCACCGCCGCCGTCCTGCTCGCCGGACACGCCGCCGGGCACGACGGCCCCGGCGCCGCCGACGCCGGACGGCTGCTCGCCACCCGCCCGCTGCGCGCCGCCGGACGGCTCTCGTACGCCTGGTACCTGTGGCACTGGCCGGTGCTGACCATCGCCCAGGCCCGGTACGGTGCCCTGCCCTGGACCACCCTGCTCGCGCTCACCGCCGCCAGCGCGCTGCCCGCCTGGCTCACCCTGCGGCTGGTCGAACAGCCGCTGCGGTACGGCAGCAGCCCGGCACCCCGGCGCGGGCTCGCCGTCGGCGCCAGCGCCCTGGTCATCCCGCTGATCGCCGCGCTCACCCTCGGCGGCGGCACCGTACGCGCCCTCGGCGACCCCTCCTCCGGGCCCGTCGCGGCGCCCGCCGGAGCCGCCGACGGCCCGGGCCTGCTCGCCCCCGGCACCCGGGTGCTCACCCTGACGCCCTCGCTGGCCCGGGCCCGGGAGGACTTCCCGCCCGGCAAGGGCTGCGAGATCCCGCTCAACGCCGACAGCAGCCCGCGCTGCCTCTTCGGCGCCGAGGACAGCCCCGACCGGATCGTGCTGCTCGGCGACTCGCACGCCGGGCAGTGGATCTCCGCCGGCCTCGCCCTCGCCGAGCAGCGGCACTGGGCCCTGGAGGTGCTGGTCAAGCCCGGCTGCCCGCTGGCCACCCTCACCGTGCGCAACAACGTGCTCGGCCGGACCTTCGAGGAGTGCGACCGCTGGCGCGAGAACACCCTCACCCGGCTGGCCTCCGGGCCCAAGCCGCGGCTGGTCCTGATGGCGGGCCTCAACCGCTACGGCAGCCCGGAGGAGCGCACCGAGGGCTGGACCCGCACCCTGGACCGGCTCACCGCGCTCGGCGCCCCGCTCGCCTACCTCGGCGACACCCCGATGCCCGGCAAGGACATCCCGACCTGCCTGGCCGCCTCTGACGGGCGCTCCGACGCCTGCTTCTTCCCGCGCGACACCGCCTTTGAGCCCGACCCCGTACTGGACGGCGGGCTCGCCGCCCGGTACGGGGTACGGACCCTCGACCTCGGCCCGCTGCTCTGCCCCGGCACCGGGCCCTCCTGCCCGGCCGTGCTGGAGGGCGTGGTGCTGTACCGGGACACCGGTCACATCACCGACACCCTGGCGCGGGTGCTGGCGCCCCGGCTGGACAGGGGGCTGCTGGGCGCCCCGGGGGCGTCCGCGGCTCCCGGGCTGACGTCGGACCGGCCAGTGCAGCCGATGCAGCCGGACCAGCAGGTGCAGCCGGTGCTGCCGGTGCTGCCGGGTCAGCCGTAGAGGCTGTGGCAGACCCGGGCCTGGTCCGAGCCGGGCGGCCAGTGGCCCGCCCGCTCGGCCTGGTCGCAGATGGTGTTCTGGCCGCCGCCCGCCCCGGTACTCGCCGGGGCGGGCGCGCCCGACGGGCCACGGGCCGGCGTGCTGGTGTGCGGGCTGTGCCCCGGCTTGGGGCGCGCACTCGCCGAGGCGTGCTGGGCGTCGGGCGTCGCGCTGCCCCCGGCACCGGACGCGGCCGTCGCCGTGCCCGGCCCGGCCACCGGGACCGCCGCGCCCGGGGTGGGCGGCGGCAGCGGGGACGGCGCCGGCGTGACCGGCGACGGGGAGACCGGCAGCAGCCGCGCCGCCGTCGAGTCCGAGGCGGTCGGCGAGGCGTCCGGCAGCGCCGCCACGCTGAGCTCGTCACCCGACCCCGGCCCGCACATCGCCAGGACGGACGCCAGCACGGCGCCCGTGCCGACCATCGCGGCCGTCCAGGCCTTGCGCGACAGGCGCCTCGGCGGTGTGGCGGTGGACCACGGCGGTAGCGGATCTGTCGGAACCGGCGGCGGCTGCCAAGCGTTCTGCGGCCACTGCCACTGCCCTCCGGTGGGCTGCCCAGTCATGTGCTCGTCCTTCCAGCGGCCCCCCTAGAACCTTGCTGTGCTCAACGAGCGCGCCGACGCCGGGACATGACCCGGAAGAGGGGTCTGGACGGGCGTTGATTGCCACCGCGCCACATGCTGGGGGGCATGGAGACCAACAGCACGGCCACCCCCCTGGTCGAGGTGGCCGAGTTCCGCACCGACAGCCGCTACCGCCTCGTCCGCTTCGAGGGCCACGGCTGGGAGCCGCTCGCACCGGAGGAGTTCGAGCCGCGCGTCCACCAGCTCTTCCCCGACCTCGACCCGCGCGACCCGCAACGGGTCCACTGGGCCGACCGCCCCTGGGAATGGCCCGCCTGGCACGCCGGCGAGGCGTGAACGCGGTCCGACTGGGCCCGAACGCGGCCTGACGGGGCCCGAACCCCCGGTTTGACGAGGTCTGAACGGCTCGGCGCGGGATCGGCACCCCGCGACTTCGTTACGCTGGGCGGGTGAGTGTGGATCACTTCTGGCGCCGCCTGCCGGGTCAGGCCGTGGACACCTGCTCGCCGGAGGAACTCGGCGAACTCGTGCCCCGCGACCGCGACCTCCGGTACGACCGGCTGGCCGCCGCCGGGCTCGCCCTCGGCGTGCGGCGCACCGCCGTCCTGATGGAACTCGCGCTCACCGAGAACGGGCTGCACCCCGACCCGGCCGCCCGACTGCCCGTCTACGGCGGCGGGCGGCACGAACCGGACGGGGCACTGCCGTGCGGCGCCATGCCGGTGCTGCGCCCCGAACAGGTCGTGGCGGCCTCCGCCTTCCTGCGCGGCTCGGCGCTCGGCGAACTCGTCCGCCAGCAGAACAGCGTGCTCGCCCGCACGGCCGCGCACCTCGGGTACCCGACGCCCTGGTCCGAGACCTGGGCGGCGCTCGTCGTCCACGACCTGCGCGAGCTGCGGGACTTCTTCGCGAGCGCGGCCGCCGCCGGGGACGCGGTGGTCGTCCGGGAGGCCGAGGAGACCGGCCGGCCGGACGCGGCGCCGCAGCGGCGCAACTCGCCGTCCAGCACGGGGGCGTGAGCCTCGGCCCCGCCCGCACGGGGCCGGGCCTCAGCCCGTAGCGGCGGCGAGGAGCGTCAGCCCGGCCGCGGTGGCGGTGTGGATCGCCGTGTTGCGGTCCCGCAGGGTGGTGACCAGCCCGGCCGCCCGCAGCACCGTCGTGTGCTCGCTGGCGCTCGCCGCGGAGATGCGGACGGCGGCGGCGAGGTCCCCGGTCGTACAGCCCTCCCGCTGCGCGACGGTCCGCAGCACGGCGGCGCGGGTGCGGCCCAGCAGTGCGTCCAGAGCCGGTGACGACCCGTTCGGCGCCGCCAACACCCCTGCTCCGGTGGGCTGGTGCGCGGGATGGACCAGCATCGGCTGCGGCTCGGTGTCGTAGATCACGACGGGTGCGCCCGTGACGAAGACGGACGGGACCAGCAGCAGCCCCCGGCCGTCGAGGTGGATGTCCCGGTCCAGCCCGGAGGCCAGCTCGACGTGCAGCACCGGGGCCTCCCAGTGGATCCGGCCCGGCAGCAGCCGCTCGAAGAGCCGCTCCACACCCCCGTGCAGCAGATCGCGTCCGCGGACCGCGCGGTCCGCGGCCAACGCGTCCTCGGCGGACGCCTGGTACGGGGCGAGCAGGACGTCGTGGACGTGGCCGAGGGCCTCCACCAGGCGGCGCATGAGGTCACGGTCCTCGTCGAGCGTACGGGCCCAGCCGGGTAGCGGACGGGTGGCCGCCGCGTCGGCGAGGTCCGCGCGGATCCGCCCGGCCGGCGTGGCGGCGACGCCCTCCAGCAGCTCCGCGACGCTCCGGGCCCCCGGCGGACTCAGGAAGCCGGGCGACACCCCGTGCACCGGCACCAGGTCGAGGACCATCCGGGCCTGCGGCCCCAGCCGCCCGCGCGCCGTCCGCCGCCAGGCCCCGAACCGTACCTCGTGGTTGCGGTCCCGCAGGACGCGCACCGCCACGTTCAGCTCCACCATCGCCGCCATCGCCCCCGCGACCCTGGTGCGCGCCAGGTCCTCGCCGGTGAAGTGGAACCGGAACGCCATCCCGCCTCCTGTGATGGGGAGCTGACGGAGAGTCAGTTCCCGTCCATGATGCCAGGGGAAGCCGTGGACGGGAGGGGCAGGCGCAGCTGCGACGACCGGGGTGCGATCGGATGAATGCGAAGCGCCCGCGCCGCCACGCGGTGATCCTGGCCCGCGCCATCGCGGCCTTTTCGCCGCGCTGCTGTCGAGCAGGACCCCGCCCCCCGGGCCACGCGACCGGGTCAACGAGGGGTGCGGATCCGGGGGGCCCGACCTACGGTGAGGATCGGGACGCCGGGCGGCCGTACGCCGCCGGTGGCGCCCCCCACCGTTGGCGATGGCCCGCTCGCCGGGCGCCCGCACCGTGCGCGGCCGGTCCCGTACGGAATCGCCGAATCCGGTCATTCGGAAACCAGACACTCGTCGCCACGACGAGTGGGAGGCATCATGAGAAAGCTCCCGGTCGCACTGGCCCTGATCCCCGCCGCCGCGCTGATCACGTCGTGCTCCGACAACGGGGGAGCGGCGTCCGGCGGCAGCACCGCCGCGCAGAAGCCCGCCGTCGTCACCGCCGAGCCCGTGCAGTCCCAGGCACCCCAGTCCCAGGCCGCCCAGGCGCCGCAGACGCAGGTGAAGGTGGTGACGGACGGGCTGGGAGACCCGTTCGAGCTCGCCTACGCCCCCGACGGCCGGCTCTGGGTCAGCGAGAAGTCCGGGCTCAAGATCACCCGGGTCGACCCGCAGAGCGGCGCCAAGAGCACCGCCCTCGACCTCACGGGAAAGGCCTTCCACAGTCAGGACGGGCAGGACGGCGTCCTGGGCTTCGCGTTGCACCCGGACTTCGGCAAGGGCAAGGGCAGCGACTACCTCTACCTCGCCTACACCTACAAGAACGGCAACGACTCGGCCACGAAGATCGTCCGCTACACCGCGAAGGACGGCCTGCTCTCCGACGAACAGCCCATTCTGACGGGGCTGCCGGGGCACAACCAGCACCAGTCGGCCCGGATCCGGTACGGACAGGACGGCAAGCTCTACTACTCGATCGGCGACCAGGGCCACAACTACATGGCCGACTACTGTCTGCCGAACCACGCGCAGGACCTGCCGACCGCCGCCCAGGTCGCCGCGTCGGACTGGTCGCTGTACCAGGGCAAGGTGCTCCGCATCAACCCGGACGGCTCCGTCCCCGACGACAACCCCGAGCTGAACGGCGCCCGCAGCCACATCTACGCCTACGGCATGCGCAACCCGGACGGCATGGACTTCGGCGGCAAGGACCTCTACACGGCCGAGAACGGCCCGCTCACCGACGACGAGTTCAACCTCATCACGAAGGGCGGCAACTACGGCTGGCCCAACGTCGCCGGGTGGAAGGACGACAAGGCGTACGTCTACTCCAACTGGTCGCAGGCCAAGGGCGGTTGCGAGAAGCTCACCTACAACCCGGACCCGAACACGCCGCCGGCCGAGGTGCCGACGACGAAGGAGACGGACTTCACCAAGGACATGGTCTCCCCGCTCAGCACGTACGGGACGACCGTCGAGAGCGGGCACAACTTCGGCACCACGCCGGTCTGCCCCGATGCCGCCTCCGCCTACATGTGCTGGCCGACCATGGCGCCCGGCAGCCTCAAGGTGTACGGGGACGACATCCTCGTCACCTCGCTGAAGAACGGCACCGTCTTCCGGCTCTCCAAGGACGGCAAGAAGTACGAGGAGCTCTTCCGGACCGTCAACCGCTACCGCGACGTCGCCCTCAGCCCGGACGGCAAGACGCTGTACATCGCCACCGACAGCGAAGGCCAGCACATGGTCCGCGGTGACGGCGGTACCCCGACCACCCGCCTGGCGAATCCGGGCGCGATCCTCGCCGTCCCCTACGACCACAACACGACGCAGTGAAGCCCCGACACGGAGGTGAGACAGTCATGACCCGTCACGAGGAACAGCCCAGGCGTGCCCGGCAGCCCCGGGAGCGCACCACCGAACGGCCGAACACCCCGACGGAAGGCGCCCGTTGGCGCAAGCCCGGCTACCAGGTGGTGGAGGCGTCACTGGAGGTCTCGGCGTACTACCTCGCCAAGCGGTAGCGGCCCCCGGACCGCACCGCACCGGTAGGACCACCACTCGAAGAGGGAGGAAGCGCTGTGCGACTGCACGTACTCGGTACGGCAGCCGGCGGCGGTGTCCCGCAGTGGAACTGTGCGTGCCCCGGCTGTGCCGGGGCACGCGCGGTTCCGTCGCGCCGACGGCTGCACGCGTCCGTCGCCGTGGAGACCGAGCCCGGCCGGGTGTACCTCGTGAACGCCACACCGGACATCGCCGAACAGATCGAGCGCTGCCCCTGGCTGCACCCCGAGGGCCGGCGCACCCGGCTGTCGGGCGTGATCCTCACGGACGCCGAACTCGACCACACGCTCGGCCTGGCGCGGCTGCGCGAGGCCGACGAACTGGAGGTCATGGCGACCGACGCGGTCCGGGACGCCGTGCACAAGGGGCTCGGCCTCGGCGAGGTCCTCGCGCCCTACACCCGCCTGCGCTGGCGGGACTTCGACGGCGTCGCGCTCGAACCGCTCTCCGGCAAGCGCCCCCGCTACGCCCGGGACGCCTGCGACGGGGACTGGGTGAGCGCCCTGCGGGTGGGCGGACTGCTCTACGCGCCGTCGACCGGCGTCTGGACCGACGGGTTCGGCGAGGACGCCGACCTGGTCCTGGTCGACGGCACCTTCTGGGACGACGAGGAGCCGCGCACCGCCGGGTTCTCCACGAAGTCCGCCACCGGGATGGGCCACCTGCCCGTGCTCGCCACCCGCGACCGGCTCGCCGCCCTGTCCGCCCGGTGCCTCTACACCCATCTGAACAACACCAACCCGCTCGTCGACCCGGACTCCCCCCTCCACGAGGAACTGGCGGACCGGGGCCTCGGGGTGGCCGCGGAAGGAGCGGTCCTCACATGGTGACGACCTTCGAGAGCGAGCTCAGGGCCGTGCCCGAGCGCCGCTACCACCACCGGCACCCCTTCAACCTGAGGATGCACCAGGGGCTCCTGCTGCCGGAGGAGCTGCGTACCTGGATCCTCAACCGGTTCCACTACCAGCGGCACATCCCGGTCAAGGACGCGCTGATCCTCGCCAAGCTGGAGGACCCCGCCCTGCGCCGGCTCTGGATCCGCCGGATCACCGACCACGACGGCGGCGACGGCGACGAAGGCGGCATCGAGCGCTGGCTGCGGCTCGGCGAGGCGGCCGGGCTCGACCGCGCCGACCTGCTCTCGGGCCGCGGGGTGCTGCCCGGAGTGCGGCTCGCCGTCGACGGCTACGTCAACCTCTGCCGCCACGGAACGCCCCTGGAGGCCGTGGCCGCCTCGTTGACCGAACTGTTCGCGCCGGACCTGATGGCCACCCGGATCGCCGCCTTCGAGCGCCACTACACCTGGATCGAGCCCGTGGGCCTCGCCTACTTCAGGACCCGCGTCGGCCAGGGCCGCCGGGACAGCGACGAGGCGCTGTCCCTGGTGCTGTCCTGGGCCCGCACCCGGGCCGAGCAGGAGGCCGCCATCGCGGCGCTCTCCTACAAGTGCGAGCTGCTGTGGACCCTCCTCGACGCCGTCGAACGGGCCCCGGCGTGACCTGGCGACCGGCCCTGAGCGGCTACGCGCGGCTGCGCCACTGCCCGGTGCGGAACAGCACGCTGCTGGTCGTCCCGGAGCGCATCGTCGTCCTCAGTGCCGAGGCGGCCGCGATCGTCGGACTGTGCGACGGCACCCGGACCGTACCGGAGATCACCACCGAGTTCCCGGTCGAGGGGGCCGACGACGTCGTGGTCTTCCTCGACGACCTGAAGGAGCGGGGATGGCTGCGGTGAACCCGCCCTGGGCCATGCTGGCCGAACTCACCCACGGCTGCCCCCTGCGCTGCCCCTACTGCTCCAACCCGATCGAACTCACCGCCCTCAGATCAGAACTGACGACAAGTCAATGGCTGGACGTGCTGACGCAGGCCGGTGAACTCGGGGTCGCGCACGTCCACCTGTCGGGCGGCGAACCGCTGTTGCGGCGCGACCTGACCGAGATCGTCGCGGGGGCCGACCGCGCCGGGATCTACGCCCAGCTCGTCACCAGCGGACTCGGCCTGACCCGGGAGCGGCTGGCCGCGCTGACCGCGGCCGGGCTGCCCAGCGTCCAGCTCTCCGTCCAGGGCGCCGACGCCGCCTCCTCCGAGCTGATCGCCGGACGCCGGTCGTTCGCGGCGAAGGAGCGGGCCGCCGCGCTGGTCCGCGAGGCCGGACTGCCGCTGGGCCTCAACGTCGTCCTGCACCGCCTGAACCTCGACGACATCGACGCGATCGTGGACCTCGGCATCGCCTGGGGCGCGGTGCGCATCGAACTCGCCAACACGCAGTTCTACGGCTGGGGACTGGCCAACCGGGCCGCCCTCATGCCCACCCGGGACCAGCTGGACCGCGCCCGGGAGGCGGTCGAGCGCCGACGGCGGCGGACCGGCGTCGAACTCGTCTGGGTCGTCCCCGACTACTTCGACGGCGTCGCCAAGCCCTGCATGGGCGGCTGGGGCGCGGTCTCCCTGACCGTCGCCCCCGACGGCCGGGTCCTGCCCTGCCCCGCCGCCTACGACCTCCCACTGGACCTGCCGAACGTCCGCGACCACGCCCTCGCCTGGATCTGGTCCGAGTCGTCGGCCTTCCGGGCCTACCGCGGCACCGACTGGCTGCCCGAGCCCTGCGCCTCCTGCGCCCTCCGGGAGGTCGACTTCGGCGGCTGCCGCTGCCAGGCCTTCGCCCTCACCGGCGACCCGGGGCGGACCGATCCCGCGTGCGCGCTGTCGCCCGACCACGGCCTGATCACGGAGCTCGCCGCCCGGCAGGACGGGGAGCTCGTCTACCGGGATCCGGCCGGCCGCTGAGGCTCCGCTCCGCAGGCCGTCGTCCCGGGGCGGACCCGGCCGGCCCGTCGCCCGTCCGGTGTTCGGGTTCAGGTGGCGCTTGCGTGGTCCTGCGTGGCGCCGAGCAGCCGCCGGACGGCCTGCCGGGCGTGGTCCAGCGGTTCGGGGTCGCGCCGGACGGAGGCGAGCAGGACGGCGCCCTCCACCAGGGCGAGGGTCTGCCCGGCGGCGACCCGGGCCTCCGCCGGGCCGAAACCCTCGCCCTCCAGCCGGTCGGCCAGGATCCGCTGCCAGCCCGCGTACAGCTCGGCGCAGAGCGCCTGCAGCGCCTCGTTGGTGCCGGCCACCTCCAGGGCGACGGTGGCGATCGGGCAGCCGCTGGTGTACCGGGAGCGCTCCAGCCGTTCGGCGAAGGCGTCGATCAGCCGCCCGGCGAGGGTGACGGTGCCGGCGCCCTCGCCGGCCAGGGAGGCGAGCAGTGCCTCGACCTCCTGGCCGGCCTGGGTGAGCGCGGCGGCCACCAACTGGTCCTTGCCGCCGGGGAAGTGGAAGTAGAGCGAGCCGCGCGGGGCGCCGGTGGCGGCGACGATCCGGTTGAGTCCCGTCCCGAAGTAGCCCTGCGCCTCGATCAGTTCCCTGGTGCCGGCGATCAGCCGGGCCCGGGTCTCCTCACCCTTGACTCCCATGCGGCGATAGTAGACCGGTCTGCATATTCCTGTCGACGGGCCTTCGAGCCTCCCTTGAGCGATGGTTGACTGATCGTCAGAAACGGTACTGGGGCGGGTAGCCGGTCCAGTGCAGCTCCTCCGGCAGGTGGCCCTGGTCGTTCAGCAGCAGGACGGCGGGCGGCCGTCCGGGCGTGTAGCGCAGGACGGTCAGCGCCGCGTTGGCAGCGTTGACGCCGAGCCACCGCCAGGCCGGGGCGTCCAGGGCATGCCGGACCAGCCAGCCGACCAGGAAGGCGTGGGTGACGACCAGCTCGTGCCGCTCCTCGCGGCCCGGCACCGGCCCGGTGAACCGTTCGACGGCCCGCCACGCCAGCGCCGCGCCCTCCTCCCGCTCCGCCGCCGTGGTGCCCCCGAGGAAGTCCAGCAGGAACCGCGCGCCGTCGGCGGGCAGTTCGTCCCGCGCGGGCACGTACGGAACGAAGTCCCCGGCCTCCTCGCACGGTTCCGGCCGCACGCCGGTCAGCTGCTCCGCGACCAGCCGCGCGGTCTCGGCCGCCCGGGGCAGCGGGCCGTGGTGCAGCACCGAGACCGGGCGGCCGGCCAGCCGCCGGCCCAGCAGCACGGCCTGCCGGCGCCCGGCGGCGGTGAGTCCGCTGTCGTCGCCGTGGGACTCGGCCTCGCCGTGGCGGGCCAGGTAGAGGTAGCGGGTGGCGGTGTCGGTCATGCCGTGGGACTCCTCGGGAGGGACGAAGATCATGTCGTCCCGAGTGACACACCGGGGGCCGCGCCCGGTTCCGGCTCAGCCCGTGGGGGCCGCGTCCGCGTGGGCCCGGCCCGCGTGGGCCTCGTCCAGCAGCGCCAGCTCCTCCGCCGACAGCCGCAGCGCCCCGGCGGCGATGTTCTCCTCCAGGTGCGCCACGTCGCCGGTGCCCGGGATGGCCAGCACGTGCGGGCCGCGGTGCAGCGTCCAGGCCAGCCGGACCTGGGCGGTGCTCGCCCCGCGTGCCTCGGCCACCACCCGGACCTGGGCGGGCTCGGCCTCCCCGGCGCCGTCCTGCCGCCCGGCCCCGGCGATCGCGTAGAAGGGGACGAAGGCGATGCCCTGCTCCCCGCAGATCCGCAGCAGCTCGTCCTGCTCCGGCGTGGCGCCGATGCCGTACGGGTTCTGCACGCAGACCACCGGCGCGATGGCCTGAGCCTCGGCGAGCTGGTGCGGGTGGACGTTGGACAGGCCCAGCTGCCGGATCAGCCCGGCCTCGCGCAACTCGGCCAGCGCGCCGAAGCGTTCGGCGACCGAGTCGGTGCCGAGGATGCGCAGGTTCACCAGGTCGAGGTGGTCGCGGCCGAGCTGGCGCAGGTTCTGCTCGACCTGGGCGCGCAGGCGCGCGGGAGTGCGGGCGTGCTCGACCCACTCGCCGTCGATGCCACGGCCGGGGCCGACCTTGGTGGCGATCACCAGGTCGTCGGCGTACGGCGCGAGCGCCCGGTTGATCAGCTCGTTGGCGGAGCGCAGCGGGGAGAAGTAGAAGGCCGCCGTGTCGATGTGGTTGACGCCCAGCTCGACCGCGCGGCGCAGCACCCGCAGCGCCTGTTCACGGTCGCGCGGGACGGCGTGCGGGACGAGTGCCGGGCCGGTCTGCGGCAGGCGCATCGTGCCGAAGCCGATCCGGTGGACGGTGCGGTCGCCGAGCTTCCAGGTGCCGGCGGCGGCTGCGGTGGTGGCGGGGGTGGTGGCTGCGGTGGTGGCGGTGCTGTCGGAAGTCATGCCGGTCATGATCGCTACTGAACCGGCCTGACCGCCAGTGATTCGAACATGTCCATGAGGATGGGGGCGGGGGCCGCGTTGGGGGAGGGATGGCCGGGCGTTCCGCCGTCCGTCGTCATGTCGGCCGGGCACACCGGTGTCGGCGGCGAGGGCGCGTCCCGCCGACCGTAGCGTGCGGGACATGACACCCCAACGGCACCCCCGGCACCGCCGGCACCCCTACACCCGACGGGCCGTCCTCGTCGCCGCGCTGCTCGGGGCCGCCCTCGGCGCCGTCGCGCTCACCGGGACACCGGCACGACCGTCCGCCGCCCGGCTGCGCCCGGCCGGTGCGCCGCCGACCGTGTACGCGCACCGCGGCGCCTCCTCCGCCGCGCCCGAGAACACCCTGGTCTCCGACGAGGTGGCCCGCCGGGCCGGCGCCGAGTGGATCGAGGACGACGTCCAGCCCAGCAGGGACGGCGTCCCGTACGTGCTGCACGACGACACGGTGGACCGCACCACCGACGGCACCGGCCGGATCCGCGAGCTGACCGCCGCCCAGATCGACGCGCTGGACGCTGGCTCCTGGTTCGCCCCCGCGTACGCGGGCACCCGGCTGCCGACCCTGGCCGCCCAGCTGGAGGACCTGCGCACCCGCGGCGGCAGGCTGCTGCTGGAGATCAAGGGCCAGCACAGCCGCGACGAGGTCGCCCGGATCGTCCAGGAGGTGCGCGACCACGGCATGGCCGACCGGGTCCTCGTCCAGAGCTTCGAGGTGGACGCCCTGCGGTACACCCGCGAGCTGGCCCCCGAGCTGCCGCTCGGCCTGCTCCGCTCCACCCTGGACGCCGACCCGGTGGCGGTCGCCCGCGACCTCGGCCTGGCCGCCTACAACCTCGCGGACGACGCGCTGTCCGCCCGCCCCGGCGTGGTCGGGGAGCTGCACGCCGCCGGGGTGGCGGTGAACGTCTGGACGGTCGACCGGCCCGCCCGCTGGCAGGTGCTCGCGGCGGCGGGAGTGGACGGGATCATCACCAACCGCTCGGCAGAGCTGGCCGGTTGGAGCGCGGCCTGGTCGGCGCGGGGCGCCGCCGGTTAGGCTGCCGGGCGTGGAGCAGGAGAACGCGGCGGGCGCCCGGCCGGTGGACGAACAGGCCGGGGCGGACTGGATCCGCCGGCATCTCGGCGTGGTCCTGGAGCCGCAGGGCTCGCTGACCGCCTTCGACGGGCGCCTCGTCATCGACCTGGACACCCAGGTCGTCACCGTGGACGGCCGTGAGGTCCGGCTCCGCCGCTCGGACGTCAAGCTGCTGCGCGGCCTGATCGAGCTGGGCGAGGGCGTGCACGCGCCGGACACGATCCTGTGGAAGGTCTACGAGGCGACGCTCCACCCCCACGAGCTGAGGTACCCGATGGCGCTGCTGCGGGCGAAGCTCGGCGAGCCCGAATGGATCGTGCGGACCGAGGAGGGCCGCTACGGCCTGCGGCCCCCGGAGCTGCCGTAGCCGCATACTGACGGCATGACGGGTGGAGACGGCGGCCGGGGTCCGGACCGGCGCGGGGTGCTGCGGGCGGGCGCGGCGGCGGCGCTGGCGCTGGGTGCGGCGGGGTGTACGGGCGGGAGCACGTCACGGGCGGCCGGGCCGAGTCCGAGCGCGACGACGCCCGCGACACCGGCCGGAACGCTGACCGAGACACCCACGCCCACCCCGCTGCCCCGCCCGCCCCTCTGGCAGCCCGGCCCCGGCGAGATCCAGCCCGACGTCAAGCGCCGCGCCGTCGAGCTGGTCGCCGCGCTCGGCGCCTGGCCGCCCGGCGGGCAGGGAGTGGAGGCGGCCCGGGCCCGGGTGGCGGCGCTCGGCCTGCCGCCCGCGCTGGCCGACGCCGCCGGTCCGTTGGCCCCGGCGGCGTCGGAGGCGAGCCTGGAGGTGGTGGTCGCCCAGTACGGCGGCATCCTCGACGACTCGGCGAGCGTGCTGGTGGTGTGCCGCCAGTGGACCCGCGGCCCGGACGGCTCGGTGGCCGAGGGCGGCACCACGGTGGACGTCCGGCTGGGCCGGGCCGAGCCGCGCTGGACCGTCACCGACCTGCGTCCGGGTGTCGCGGGCCCGGCCGCCGCCGCGCCGTCGCCCGCGGTGGCCCGGGTGCTGGCCGAGCCCCGGATCGAGCTGCCGCCGGAGGCCGCCGCCGACCTGCGCGGCGGCACGGTCCACGACAGCGTGCTGGAGGCGATGCTGCGGCTGGCCGGCCCGTACACGCTCTCGGTGAGCGTGGTGCGGACCGGCCACCCGCTGGACGTCTTCGGGACGACCCGGCCCAGCGACCATCCGCTGGGCCGGGCCTTCGACGTCTGGCGGATCGACGGCCTGGCGGTGGTGGACCCGGGTACGTCCCGGCAGCTGGTCGAGTCCTTCATGCGGGACGCGGCCGCCGCCGGTTCGTACAACGTGGGTGGTCCGGTGGCGGTCCCGGGCGGCGTCGGCAACCAGTTCTTCACCGACGACACCCACCACGACCACTGCCACGTGGGCTTCAACCACTAACAGAAGTACGTCAGTTGACGTTGACGCCGCTCCAGGCCGCCGCGACCGCGTTGTACTCGGCGCTGCCGGCGCCGTACAGGTCGCGGGCCGCGTTCAGGGAGGCGGAGCGGGCGCCCTTGTAGGTGGTGGTGGAGGTCATGTAGACGGTCAGCGCGCGGTACCAGATCTTGGCGACCTTGGCGTTGCCGATGCCGGCCAGCGTGGAGTTGTTGCAGGTCGGGCTGGTGTAGGTGACGCCGTTGACGGTCTTGGTGCCGCTGCCCTCGCTGGCCAGGTAGAACCAGTGGTTGCCGACGCCCGAGGAGTAGTGGACGTCGAGCTTGCCGACGCCGCTGCTCCAGCAGTCGGCCGAACGGCCGTCCAGCGAGGGCTTGTCGAAGCGGCGCAGCCACGGCGGGGTGGACTGGTCGCTGAACAGGTAGTCGCCCTTGTCGACGCTGTTGTTGGCGTACCACTCGACCATGGTGCCGAAGATGTCGCTGGTGGACTCGTTGAGGCCGCCGGACTCGCCGCTGTAGCGCAGGTTGGCGGTGGCGCTGGTGACGCCGTGGGTCATCTCGTGGCCCATGGTGTCGAGGTCCACCTGCTCCGGGTCGGTGGTGCCGTCGCCGTCGCCGGTCATCATGCAGAAGCAGGTGTCGGACCACTGGGCGTTGTCCCAGTTGGTGCCGACGTGGACGAAGACGGTGGCGCCCTTGCCGTCGTTCTTGATGCCGCTGCGGCCGTGGACGTTCTTGTAGTAGTCGTACGTCCAGGCGGTGTTGGCGTGGGCGTCGACGGCGGCGGTGGTGCGGTCGGAGGAGAACTTCTTTCCGTCGCCCCAGACGTTGGTGGTGCTGGTGATCGCGGTGCCGGAGGAGGCCTTGAGCGAGCTCGCGGCGACGTTGTTGGCGTCCTTGGTGACGTGGCCGCGGACCGGGTCGGTCAGGGTGTAGCCGCCGTTCGCGGCGGTGGTGTCGATGGTGACCGTGCCGGTGTACTCGGAGTTCCCGGTGCCGGCCGCCTGGTGCTCGGCGTCGTAGGACTCGATCTGCTCGCCCGTGGTGGCGTCGGTGACGACCACCTTGCCCGCCGGCTGGCCGTGCTCGCCGGTGCCCTCGACGGTGGTGCGCCAGGCCAGCCGGGGGGTGCCGTCGGCGGCCCAGACGACCAGCTCGGGGCTGCTGACGGCGTCCTTGACGCCCGGGGCGGCGGCCAGCGCGCCGGCCGCGCCGGACTGCGCGGTCACCTTGGGGACGGTCGACTTCACGGCGGCGTCGTGGGCGGCCGCGCGGGAGGAGTCCTTGAGCCGGCCCTTGGCGTCCTGGTGGACGACCAGGTCGCCGCCGACCACCGGCAGGCCCTGGAAGGTCCGGTCGAAGCGGACGTGGGTGGCACCGTCGGCGTCGACCACGACGTCCTTGAGCACGAGGTCCTGGCCGGCGCCGAAGCCGAACACCCCCGCGTTGTGGGCGACGTTGGCGCGGGCCTGGGATATCGCGGCCTCGCGCATGCCGGGGGCGGCGGAGGCGGTGGCGGCCGGGACGGTGGCGCCGGCGAGGGCGGCGACGACCACGAAGGCCGCGGCCACGCGGGCACGGCGGGAGGAGGACGTGGGGATCACTCGGACTCCAGTGGGGGTAGCTGTGCAGGGAAAGGAGCTGCGACCGAGATTGACGGGGGTCAGTCAGATCGAGCTAGAGGAAAGGTCATAACTTTGCCAAGTCGTGTCCTTGGTCGATAAAAAATGATCGGAAGTTAACAAGGGCTCTACAGTGCCGTCGTGACGATCGACTACCTGTGGCGCGGCCCGCTCACCGATCCCGAACTCGACGCCCTGCACGCCGAGGCCTTCGGCCACCCCGTGGAACCCGGCGGCCGGCTCGCCCGGCTGGAACGGCACAGCCTCGGCTGGGTCACCGCCCGCCGCACCGCCGACGGCGCCCTGCTCGGCTTCGTCAACCTCGCCTGGGACGGCGGCGCCCACGCCTTCCTGCTCGACACCGCGGTCTCCCCGGACACCCGGCGGCAGGGCGTCGCCACCCGGCTGGTCACGGAGGCCGCCGACGGCGCCCGCGCGGCCGGCTGCGCCTGGCTGCACGTCGACTTCGAGCCGCACCTGCGCCCCTTCTACCTCGATGCCTGCGGCCTGCGCCCCACCGACGCCGGGCTGTTGGCGCTCTGACACCTTGCCGGGGGGCCGCCGGCCAGCCGGACCTCCGTTGCTCCGACACTGGGCGGCCGGCCCGCCGAGGCCCTACGCTTCCGCCCCATGGACGGATGGGTGGGGGCCTGGACCGGCGGCCGGGCGGCGGTCCACGTGGGCGACGTCGCGGACTTCAACGCGCAGTTCTTCGCCCCCGGCATGGATCCTGCACAGCGCCTGCGACGGCTGCGGCACGCCCACCACTACGCCTGCCTGGCCGCCTGCTACAGCCCCGAGCCGGCACTGCTGGTGCTGCCTGCCGAGGTCGCCCCGGAGTGGACCGACTGGCTGGCCCGGGAGTTGGCCTGGGGCCCGGTCGAGGTGCACAGCGGCGTGGCACCGGACCGCACGGTGGCCGAGGCCCTCGCCGACCGTCCCGCCCTGGCGGCCCGGATCGCCGACTCCGGCCGTCCGGTGGTGGGGTGGGGCCGGACGGCCGCGCAGGGCGAGGGGCCCGAGCTGGCCGCCGTCCGCCGCTACGAGTCCAAGGCCGCCGCGCACGACCTGTTCACCGCCCTCGCCCCCGGGCACCCCGGCATCCGGGTGCCGCACCAGGAGCGCCCGGGCGGTCGGCGCCGGGCGGCCCGCCGGCTGACCGCCCGCGCCGTCCGGGGCCTGACCACGGTGCTGAAGAGCCCGTACGGCGTCGGCGGCTACGGCACCGTCGTGGTGGAGCCCGCCGAACTGTTCGCCGCGGGCGGCGGCGGGGCTCTGCTGCGGCGCCTGGTCCGCACCGAACTCCTGCCCGCCGACGGTGAGTTGCTGCTGGAGGAGTACGTCGACGCCGGCCCGTCCGCCCGGCTTCGCGACCTCACCCAGGACGCCCTGGTCGGCCCGGACGGTGCCGTCCACCCGGTCGGCGCGGGCGCCATGGAGGTGGCCGGCACCCGCTACCAGGGCGTCACCGTCGGCCCCGGCGCGGTGCCGAGGGACGCCGCCGACACCGCCCGCCGGTTCGCCGTGGCGGTGGGGGAGCAGCTGGCCGCCGAGGGCTACCGGGGCTGGTACGACGTCGACTTCGTCACCGACCGGGAGCGCCGGCTCGCCCCCACCGAGATCAACCTGCGGCTCACCGGGCCGGCCGTCGCCCTCGTGCTGCGCGCCCGCCTCGACGCGGTGCGCGGCCCCGGCCACCTGGTCCGCACCCTGGACGCGATGCCGCTCGGCGCCCGGCTCGACCAGGCCGCGCTGCACGACCACCTGGAACGGCTGCGGCCGCGCTGCGCCCGGCTCGGCGTCACCCTGCTGCCGCTGATCCCGACCGCCTCTCGCGAGCCGGAGCCCTTCGTCGGCCTCGCCCTGGCCGGGCCGGACACCGAGTCGCTGGACGCGGCCGAGGCGCTGGTCGCCGCCGCGAACCACGGGCTGGCCCGGATGTTCGAGGCGCTGCGCTGAGCCGCCGGCGAGGTGCGCCTGAGCAGCCGCCGCCGGGGTCCCGTCACTCCTTCCCGGCCGGCGGCCGCCAGAGCACGAAGCGCACCAGCACCAGCGCCGCGAGCATCAGCGGGACGTTGAACGCGAACACCATCGCCGTCTCGCGCGGCCAGTCGGTGGCCCTGGTGAGCCGGTAGAGGTTGTCCTGCGGCCACCAGTTGACCAGCAGCCAGGCGATCGCCAGATGGGTCAGCACCGACAGCCCGAACGGCCTGCCCAGCCGCAGGACGGCCTCGAAACCGATGGTGAGGTAGACGATCCCGGCGCCGAAGGCCAGGTTCTCGCAGAGGTACAGCAGCTGGAAGAAGCCGCGGTACGGGGAGGGGACTCCCGTGAGGTCGGTCGAGCCGGGGAAGAGCGCGAAGGTCATCGCCCAGGCCGCGAAGGCGAACACCAGGACGCAGACCACCGCCGCGCAGCCGCCGGTGAAGCCCGCGTCCCCGGAACGCCGGCCCCCGGCCTTGCCGCCGCCCTTGCCGCCGCTCCGCCCGCCCGCCTTGGCGGAGCGCGGGGCGGCGTGCTCCGGCGGGGCCGGCAGCGGCAGTGCCGCGCGGTCCAGCTTGCCCGCCCGGGTGCGCGGCAGCTCGCGCAGCGTGACGACGGCGGCGGGCACCGGGCGGCCCCTGAGCTTCCTCTCCAGGTACTGGGAGAGCGACCAGCCGTCCGCCCCGTACACGGCCGGATCGGTCACCGCGTAGCCGACCAGCCGCCGCCGTCCCGGTACCGGCTCCACGTAGACGACGGCCGCCTCCCGCACCGCCGGGTGCCCGCGCAGCGCGCCCTCCGCGTGGACCGCCGCCCGCACCCGCGCCAGCACGCCGGTCGGCCGCTCCGCGCCGAGCGGGCCGACCACGGTCGCGGCCCGGGCGGTGAACTCCAGCACGCCGTCCGCCCGCAGCACCCCGAGGTCGCCGGTCAGCAGCACCCGGCCGTCCGGGTCGAAGTCCGCCCGGACGAAGCGGCGGGCGGTGTCCGCCGGCCGGTTCAGGTAGCCGCGGGCCAGGCCGGCGCCGGCGATCGCGACCTCCCCCGTCATGCCCTGCTTGGCGGGGGTGCCGTTCGGGCCCAGCACGTACACCCGGGTGCCGGGGAAGGGCCGGCCGACCAGCGAGACCCGTTCGGCGCCCTCGGCGGCCGCGGTGCCCCTGGCGTCGAACCAGGTGCTGTCCACGGTGGCCTCGGCCAGCCCGTAGACGTTCAGCACCCTCGCCTCCCCGCCGAGCAGCCGCTGCAGGCCCAGCTGCTCGTCCAGGTACCACTTCTCGGCGCCCACGGTGAGCAGCCGCACCCCGGGCAGCCGGCCGCCGGTCCGCGCCAGCAGGGCGGTCAGCCGGCGCGCGGTGCGGACGTTCAGCTCCAGGACGGTGATCCGCTCGGCGGCGACCAGGGCGGGCAGCGCGCCGAGGTCGGCGGCGCGGTCCAGGGTGAGGTTGAACGGGGTGACGACCAGGGTCGCGCCGGTGCCGAGGGCCCGGACCCAGTCGGCGGTGAAGACGTCGAACTCCAGGCTCGCGGTCTGCAGGATCCGGTCCTCGGCGGTGAGCCCGTACACCTCGCGCCAGCCCTCGTACGCGGCCAGCAGGTTGCGGTGCTCGATCAGCGCGCCGAGGGGCAGGCCGGTGGAGCCGGAGGTGTAGAAGACGCAGGCGAGGTCGGCGGCGGTGACCTCGGGCGGCTCGAACGGGGCCCGCGCGGGGGCGGCCGTGTCGACGCAGACCAGCGGCGCCCCGCCAGCGTCCGCCAGCCGGACCCGGTGGCGCTCCTCGGTGACCACCACGTCCGGTGCGGTGTCCGCCAGCACGTGCCGCAGCAGCGCGTCCGGCGCGGCGGGCTCCAGCGGCACGAACGCCGCGCCCGCCGTCAGCACGGCCAGCAGCGCCACGTACACCTCGGTGCCCCGGCCCAGCGCGACCGCCGCCCGGCCGCCCGGGGCCAGGCCCCGCTCCGCCAGCACGGCGGCCAGCCGCCCGGCCCGCTCCACCAGCTCCCCGTACGTGAGCTCCTGCCCGCCGCAGCGCACGGCCACCGCGGCCGGCGCCCGGCGGGCCTGTTCCTCGACCAGCCCGTGCAGCGTGCCGGCGGCCCGTTCCCCGTCCGCGGTCATCGAGTCCCCCCTCGTCCCCCCTCGGAAAGGGCACCATCCTCCTCCCAACTCCCGCCGGGCGACAGGGTTCTGGCGCGTCCACCCCTCGGACGCCCCGACCTCCCGCGACTCGACGGTTGTACTCTGCACGCGGACGGACGGCGCCGGACCGTCCCGTGCGGCGCCCCGCCCGCACCCTGCCCGGCACCGTGATCGGAGTCCCATGAACTCATCCGCCCCCGACGTCGCCGGGCCGGTGCTGCGCACCCGCGACGTGGACGTCGTGCGCGACGGCCGCCACCTGCTGCGCGGGATCACCCTGGAGATCCGGCCCGGCGAGCACTGGGCGCTGCTCGGCCCCAACGGCGCCGGCAAGTCCACCCTGCTCGCGCTGCTCGGCGCCGTCTCCCACCCCACCCGCGGCGAGGTGGACGTGCTCGGCCGCCGGCTCGGCCGGGTGGACGTCCGCGAGCTGCGCGCCCACCTCGGGCACGTCAACCCGCGCCACCCGCTGCGCTCGCCGCTGAGCGTGCGCGAGGTGGTGCTCACCGGCTACACCAACACGATCGAGCCGGAGTTCCACCGCAAGCCGGCCCCGGAGGCGCTGGAGCGGGCCGAGCAGCTGATCGACACGCTCGGCATGCGCGCGATGGCCGAGGCCGCGTGGACGACGCTGTCCCAGGGCGAGCGCGGCCGGGCCCTGATCGCCCGCGCGCTGATGCCCAGCCCCCGGCTGCTGCTGCTCGACGAGCCGGCCACCGGGCTCGACCTGACCGCCCGGGAGCTGCTGCTGGACAGCCTGGACCTGCTGCGCCACCAGCACCCGGAGCTGGCCAGCGTGCTGGTCACCCACCACCTGGAGGAGCTGCCGGAGAGCACCACCCACGCCCTGCTGCTGCGCGGCGGCGAGTGCGTGGCGGCCGGGCCGGTGGACGAGGTGATGACCACGGAGCTGATCAGCGAGACCTTCGGCCACCCGATCCGGATCAGCCGGCACGAGGGCCGCTGGACGGCCCGGGCCGCGGCTCGCCGGACGCCGGGACGGTAGTCGCCCGCCGGGACGGTGGCGGCCTGCCGGGCAGGACGGCCGCCCGCCGGACACCGGGACGGTAACGGTTCAGGGGGTGGGTGTAGACGGAAAATCGTCTTTACGTAAGGTATGCCTTAGCTAATGATGGTCTGCTGGTCCCCGGCCGGCCGCACTGCCTTGGCACACCCATGCCCTTTCCCGTTGGAGCCCGCATGTCCGCCCGTCGCCGTTCCACCGCAGCCGCGCTGCTCACCCTCGCCGTGGCGACCGCAGCCCTGGCCGGCTGCGCGTCCAAGAAGGACGACAAGGCCGGCGGCTCCGACGCGGTCAAGGTGAACGCGACCGACACCGCCTGCGAGGTCTCCAAGACCACCTTCCCGGCCGGCCACGTCGTCCTGGACATCAGCAACAAGGGCTCCAAGACCACCGAGGTCTACGTCTACGGCGACGGCGACAAGATCGTCACCGAGCGCGAGAACATCGGCCCCGGCACCAAGGCGAGCATCAACGCCGAGATCAAGGCCGGCTCGTACGAGATCGCCTGCAAGCCCGGCATGGTCGGCAACGGCATCCGCCAGAAGATCACCGTCACCGGTGAGGGCGGCAGCGCCGCGCCGGCCGACCCGCGCCTGGCCGCCGCCGTCGACGCCTACCGGAAGTACGCCCAGGAGCAGGCCGACGCCACCATCCCGGCCGTCGAGGCCTTCGCCGCCGCGATCAAGGCGGACGACCTGGAGAAGGCCAAGTCGCTGTACGCGCCCTCGCGCACCGGCTGGGAGCGCACCGAGCCGGTCGCCGAGAGCTTCGGCGACGTCGACCCGAAGACCGACACCCGCGAGGACAAGCTGGAGCCGGGCCAGGCCTGGACCGGCTGGCACAAGCTGGAGAAGTCGCTCTGGGCCGACGCGAAGATCGGCGACGACGAGAAGAAGCTCGCCGACCAGCTGGTCGCCGACCTCAAGGACTGGCAGAAGAAGATCCCCGAGGCGGAGATCACCGCGACCAGCATGGCCAACGGCGCCAAGGAACTGCTGGACGAGGTCGCCACCAACAAGATCACCGGTGAGGAGGACCGCTACAGCCACACCGACCTGGCCGACTTCCACGCCAACGTCGAGGGCGCGCAGAAGGCCTACGAGCTGCTGAAGCCGGTCGCCTCCGAGAAGGACGCGGAGCTGGCGAAGACGCTGGACTCCGAGTTCGCCGCCATCAACACCCTGCTGGCCAAGTACAAGCAGGCCGACGGCACCTTCACCTCCTACGACAAGGTCACCGAGGCCGAGCGCAAGGCCTTCTCCGACGCGGTCAACTCGCTGGGCGAGCCGCTGTCGAAGCTGGCCGCCGCCGTGGTCGTCAAGTAACCGGCCACCCCACCCCGAAGTACCCCGCCGACGCCGTGGCGGCCCGCGATCCGGGCCCCACGGCCTCCGCGGGTCAGCGCAGAAGTCCAGCACAGTAGAAGGGCCCGCCCGCCGATGGACGCGGAGAACGAGCAGCAGAACGGGACGCCGGCCGCCGCCGACGCCACCGGGACCAGGGGCGCGGTCAGCCGACGCGCCGTCATCGGCTGGGCCGGCGCGGGCGTCGCGCTCGGCGCCGCCGCCGTCGGCTCGGTCGCCGCGGCCACCCGGCAGGACGACGCCGTCCCGGTCGCCGCCCCCGTCGGCGCCGAGGTGCCGTTCTACGGCGAGCACCAGGCGGGCATCTCCACCCCGGTCCAGGACCGGCTGCACTTCGCCGCCTTCGACGTCTCCGAGAAGGCCACCCGGGAGTCCCTGGTCAAGCTGCTCAAGGAGTGGACCAAGGCGGCCGCCGCGATGACCGGCGGCCGCGAGGTCGGCACCGGCGCGGTGCCCGGCTCGCCGGAGGCGCCGCCGGACGACACCGGCGAGGCCCTCGGCCTGCCCGCCTCCCGGCTCACCCTGACCATCGGCTTCGGGCCGAGCCTGTTCGAGAAGGACGGCGTCGACCGCTTCGGCCTCCAGGCCAAGCGCCCCGAGGGCCTGATCGACCTGCCGAACTTCAAGGGCGACAAGCTCGACCCGACCCGCAGCGGCGGCGACCTCTGCGTCCAGGCCTGTGCCGACGACCCGCAGGTCGCCGTGCACGCGATCCGCAACCTGGCCCGGATCGGCATGGGCACCGTCAACATCCGCTGGTCGCAGCTCGGCTTCGGCAAGACCTCCTCGACGACCCCGGACGAGCAGACCCCGCGCAACCTGATGGGGTTCAAGGACGGCACCCACAACATCGCGGGCACCGACGGCGCGAAGCTGGCCGACCACGTCTGGGCCGCCCCCGGCGACGGCCCGGAGTGGATGACCGGCGGCTCCTACCTGGTCGCCCGGCGGATCCGGATGCACATCGAGACCTGGGACCGCGCCTCGCTGAAGGACCAGGAGGACACCTTCGGCCGCACCAAGGGCGAGGGCGCCCCGTACGGCAAGGGCAAGGAGCACGACGCGCCGGACCTCGCGGCGATGCCCGCGACCTCGCACGTCGCCCTCGCCCACCCGGACGCCAACAGCGGCCTGATGATCCTGCGCCGCGGCTTCTCCTTCACCGACGGCACCGACGGCCTCGGCCGCCTGGACGCCGGGCTGTTCTTCCTCGCCTACCAGCGCGACACCCGCAAGGCCTTCGTCCCGCTCCAGCAGAAGCTCGCGGCGAGCGACAAGCTCAACGAGTACATCCAGCACGTCGGCTCCGCCCACTTCGCCTGCCCGGCGGGCGTGCGCAAGCCGGGGGAGTGGTGGGGCCAGGCCCTCTTCGGCTGACACCCCTCCTGTTCTCCCGTACCATCTCGACACCCCCCAGGAGCCCGCGTGTTCGGCAACTACCTGATCGGCCTGCGCGAAGGCCTCGAAGCCAGCCTGGTCGTCTGCATCCTGATCGCCTACCTGGTCAAGACCGGCCGCAAGGACCGGCTGCCGCCGGTGTGGATCGGCGTCGGCTCGGCCGTGGCGCTCTCCATGGCCTTCGGCGCGGTGCTCCAGTTCGGCTCCTCGCAGCTCACCTTCGAGGCCCAGGAGGCGCTCGGCGGCTCGCTGTCGATCATCTCGGTCGGCCTGGTGACCTGGATGGTCTTCTGGATGCGGCGCACCGCCCGGCACCTGAAGACCGAGCTGCACGGCAAGCTGGACGCGGCGATCGCGATGGGCACCACCGCCCTGGTGGTCACCGCCTTCCTGGCCGTCGGCCGCGAGGGCCTTGAGACGTCCCTGTTCATCTGGACCGCCGTCCAGGCCACCGGCGACGGCTGGAACCCGCTGATCGGTGCCGCGCTCGGCCTGCTCACCTCGGTGGTGCTCGGCTGGCTGTTCTACCGGGGCGCGCTGAAGATCAACCTGGCCAAGTTCTTCACCTGGACCGGCGCGATGCTGGTCGTGGTCGCGGCCGGCGTCCTCGCCTACGGTGTGCACGACCTCCAGGAGGCCGGCTGGCTGCCCGGCCTGCACAGCACGGCCTTCGACATCTCCAGCACCATCCCCAAGGACAGCTGGTACGGCACCCTGCTGAAGGGCGTGTTCAACTTCCAGCCGGACCCGACGGTGCTGCAGCTGGTGGTCTGGCTGCTCTACCTGGTCCCGACCCTGGCGGTGTTCTTCAACCTCCTCGGCGGCGGCAGGAGCAAGAAGCCCGCCCAGCCGGTGGCCGCCAAGCCGGCCGCCTGATCCGGCCGTTCGACCTGTTCCACCCGTAGCACCCGCTCCACCCCGCTCCACCCCGCTCCACCCGTACCGCCCTGTCCGGCACCCGCCGGTCGGGGCGGTTTCGTACGAGCGGAGCCAGTTCTCGCCAGGAGCGGTCGGAACCAGTCAGGAAGACGACGAAAACGGTCAGCTCTGACAAACTGCAGTCCCAGTGGAACCGTTGCGCCAGCACCTTCGTACTTAGGGTGACAGCACCATGCCATTACCCACACATGGGGGGAACATGACCGTTCGCAGGCCTGCCAGGTTAGTCGCCGCCGGTGTCGCCGCCCTCGCGGCGACCGTGTTGCTGACCGCGTGCGACGACGTGAAGTACACCGACGACAAGCCGGGCGACCCGAAGGCGAGCGCCGCCGGGGCCACCGTCCCGGGGGACCCGATGGCCGGCCAGGCGGCCGGTTCGCGCTGCAAGAGCGACGACATCACCGCCACCGTGCAGCTCAAGGGCGCGGGCTCGGCGATGCTGACGATCAAGAACAAGAGCAGCCACAACTGCACCCTGTACGGCTACCCGGGCTTCGGCGGCCTGAAGGCCGACAACAGCGCGGACGCGCTGGCGGCCAACCGCGAGTCGCACCCCGGGCCCGCGGTGCTGGTCACCCTGAAGCCCAACAAGTCCGGCTACGCGGGCCTCAAGTGGAGCGCCTGCGACAAGTCGGACGCGACCTGCCACGTGCTCACCGGCCTCCAGGTCACCGCGCCGGACGAGACCACGGCGGTCAACGCCGAGGTGCTGGGCACCGACGGCAAGCCGGCCGGCCAGCTGCTGGTCTCGGCCGCCGGGCTGACCACCGGCACCCTGCAGCCGAACAACGAGAAGGTGCTGTTCAACTGATCCGCTTCACCCGATCCGGTTCACCTGATGCTGTCCGGTTGACGATGTCCACCTGATGATGCTCGCCTGATGACACGACGGAGCCCCCGGGCCGGTTCTTCCGAACCGCCCCGGGGGCTCCGTCCGTTCCGGGCCCGGACTACTGGCTCTTGATCGAGTCCAGGATGTCCAGCTTCGCCGCCCGGTGGGCCGGCCAGAGCGCGGCCAGCAGGCCGATCACGGCGGCCGCGAGCAGGAAGCCGACGGTCTGCACCGGCGGCACCACGGTGGTGATGCCCTTGAGGCTGTCCGCCAGCGTGCGCACACCCGCCCAGGCGACCAGGATGCCGAGTCCGACACCCACCAGCCCGCCGAACAGCGCGATCAGCAGCGACTCCAGCCGGACCATCCGGCGGATGCCGAGCCGGTCCAGGCCGATCGCCCGCAGCATGCCGATCTCCCGGCGGCGCTCGAACACCGACATCGCCATGGTGTTGACCACGCCGAGCACCGCGATGACCACGGACATGCCGAGCAGCCCGTACATCATGTTCAGGATGCCGGTGATCATCTGGCGGTTCTCCGCCTTGATCTCCTTCGCGCCCTTGACCGCGATCAGCGGGTTGCCGCCGGTCGCGTCGCGCAGCGCCTGCTTCAGCTCCTCGGTCGCGCCGTTGGTGCCCTTGACCAGGACCTTCTCCAGGCCGGTGGCGGGCGCCAGGTGCGGGGCGACCACGGCCTCCGGGACGATGACCGAGGCCAGCGCGGTGTTGGCCTCCAGGATGCCGCCGACGGTCAGCGAGCCCTTGGCGCCGTCCGGGTAGGTGACGGCGAGGGTGTCGCCGACCTTGTAGCCGGCGCGCTCGGCGCGGCCCGAACTGACCAGCAGCCTGCCCTGCTTGAGGGCGTCCGGGGAGCCCTCCTTGACCTTGACGGTGGCCACCTGGTCGATGGTCGCGGCGTCCACCGCGGTCATCCACTCGCTGTCCTCGCCGTTCTGCCCCGTCTTGACGGTGACGCTGCGCTCGGCGCTGATCACGCTGACGCCGGGCGCCTTGGCGATCTGGGCGGCGACCTCGGGGGAGAGCTTCGAGAAGTTCTGCATGGCGACCGTGTAGTCGGCCTTGAGGTCGGTCTCGGCGGCCTTGTCCACGGCCTGGTTCACCGAGGCGCCGATCACCGTCAGCGAGGTGATCAGGGTGACGCCGATGGTCAGCGCCGAGGCGGTCGCGGCGGTGCGGCGCGGGTTGCGGACCGCGTTCTCCTGGGCCAGCTTGCCCGGGGCGCCGTACACGGCGCGCAGCAGCGGGGCGAACAGCGCGATCAGCGGCCGGGACAGCAGCGGGGTCAGCACGAACACGCCGATCAGCAGTGTGCCGGCGCCGAGGCCGACCAGCTTGACCTCCTTGCCGGCCACACCGCCGGCCAGCGCGGCGAGGCCGGCCAGGGAGAACAGCAGGCCGATGGTGTTGCGGATCCGCAGGCCCTTCTGGGTCGCGGGCTGCTCGGCCGAGCTCATCGCCGCCACCGGGGCGATCCGGGAGGCCCGGCGGGCGGGCAGCCAGGCGGCCAGCACCGTCACCAGCACGCCGACCGCGAGCGCGGCGACCACCGTGGTCGGGGCGATGATCAGCGGGCCGTCCGGCAGGTTGGCGTCCATCGGGCCGTTGAGCAGCGACTTGAGTCCGGCGGCGATGCCGATGCCCGCCAGCAGACCGGTCACCGCGGCGGTCAGGCCGACCAGCACGGCCTCGATCAGCACCGAGCGGGTGATCTGGCGGCGGGTGGCGCCGACGGCGCGCAGCAGCGCCAGCTCCTTGGTGCGCTGGGCGACCAGCATGGTGAAGGTGTTGGCGATGATGAAGATGCCGACGAACAGCGCGATGCCCGCGAAGCCCATCAGGACGGTGGTCAGGACGGTGGTGCCCTTCCGGATCATCTCGTCCTGCTCGGCGGCGAGTTCGCGGCCGGTCTTCGCCTCGATGGAGTCGCCCTGCGGGACGGCCTGCTTGACGGCGGTGAGCAGCGCGGCGTCGTCGGTGCCCGGCTTGGACCTGACGTCCAGCTCGGCGTAGCGGCCCGGGGCCAGGTAGAGCTGCTGGGCGGTGGCGGTGTCGAAGGCGGCGAGCGAGCCGCCGGCCACCACGCGCGGGTCGTTGGTGGTCAGGGTGCCGGTGAGCTTGAGCTTCATCACCGGGCCGTTGACGGCGACCCGGACGGTGTCGCCGACCTTGTAGCCGCCCTTGTCGGCGGTCTTGCGGTCCAGCGCGATCTCGGTGGCGTCCTTCGGGCCGCGGCCCTCGACCAGCGGGTAGCGCGGGTCGGTGCCGTCGGCGCCCGGCACGTAGTTGGTGCCGGTGGTGGAGAAGCCGTTGCCGATCAGCGCGCCCTTGGTGTCGGCGATGCCGGCGAAGCCGCTGACCACGCCGCGGACCTCGGCGACGCCGGGCACCGCGGCGACCTTGGCACGGGTCTCCTCGGTGAGGGTCGGGCCGGCGATCCGGCCGCCGTCGTCGTCGCTGAGGTTGCGGGCCTCGCGGTCGGCGACCGTGACGGCGACGTCGGTGTAGCTCTTGGAGTTCTGGGTCCTCAGCGCGTTGCCGAAGGTGTCGGAGAAGACCAGCGTGCCGGACACGAAGGCGGTGCCGAGCATGACGGCCAGTACCGTCATCAGCAGTCGGCCCTTGTGGGCGAGCACATTGCGCAGTGCGGTGCGGAACATGAGGGAGTGTCAGTCCTGGGGGTACTCGGGGGACGGGTGGCTTCGGGCCCTGGTGGGCCGGATCAGCTGGTGCGGCCCTTGGCGTCGAAGCGGCGCATGCGGTCCAGGACGGTGTCGGCGGTGGGCTGGTGGAGTTCGTCGACGATGCGGCCGTCGGCG
>NZ_JBSFJC010000085.1:0-39677 GCF_053597855.1 Kitasatospora sp. NPDC001225 | reverse complement strand
GTGGGGGGGGGGTGACCGGGGGGCGCGGCCCCCGCCCGGCCCGAACCCCGGCCGCCTATCTGGGTTAAGTGGCTCCCAAGCTGGGCCGGCAGCTCGTCCCGCCCCGCCCGCTCCACTTGCTCGACCTCGGCGTTCGTGAGCGGGGGAAACGGCTGGTCCGGGAGACAGCCGTGGGGATCGCCTGTGGTTCCGGTGCCCCACGCGAGGTTGTGCAGCCGTTCCAGGAGTGCGTCGTCGTCTGCAGCGGTGCGGCGGAGGGCATCGGTCACGGGGCGGAACTGTAGTGGGGTGGATATCTGGGGCTCCGTAGTGCGGGTGGCCGTTCGGGGATTGCCATCAGTGCTTGAGGTGGTGGTGTTCAGGCGCCGAGGCCGATGTGGGAGACGTAGGTGTAGGCGCCCCAGTCAGAGTCGAGGTCGGCGATGACGTCGTCCCAGATCTCCTCCAGCTTCGCCTCGTCGCCGTCGACCATGGCGTCGACGGCCTCGTCCCAGACGTAGCGGACCTGGATGGTGCGCAGGCGGAGGTTGTCGCGGCGGCGGGGCTGGTCGACGAGGTCCTGGTTGACGGGGTGGATCTCGACTCGGGTGCCGCGGCCGGCGTTGTTGAGGTGCTGCTTGAAGCCGCCGGGGTTGGTGAGGACGTTGTGGGCGCGCAGGTTCCAGTAGGCGGTGTCGATGGCTTCGAGATTGTGGGGGCGGGGGCGCTGGGTGCCGTGGGTCCAGGCGCGGATCGTGCGGGGGGTGGCGGTGATGCCGGCGTCGCTGAGGGCCTGGGTGCCGCCGGTGGTGGTGGTGAGATAGCGCATCCGGGCGAGCAGGCCACGGCGGGTGGTGGGCGGGGATTTGATGCCGCCTTCGATGATCATGCGCTCGAGGGCGTCTTCGAGGGCGCGGCCGAGGGCGATCTTGCCGTGGACGTTGCCGGGGTCCAGATGGGCGCCGTACTTGCCGAAGTTCTTCCATCCGTCGGTCGACATGTTCAGGCGGCCTTTCGGGTGCGCGGGAGGGTGTACTGGTCCTTGAGTTTCAGCTGGGTGGTGAGGCGGCCCTCGGTGAACACGGTGCGCCAGTCGGTGCTGTCGCTGGTGGTGTGGAGTTCGTCGGTGCCGCGCAGGGCGACGATGGTCAGGCCGTGGGTTTGGGCGCGGTGGGCCTTGTACCAGAGGTTCGCGAAGGCCTGGGATCGGATGATGTGCATCCAGTCCGGTCGGCGCAGGTCGCGGTTGTGGGTGGATTCGCCGATGGTGGAGACGAACTTGGCGTAGATCGCCTTCACGTAGGCCTCGGTGACGGTGTCGGCGGTGGTGATGGCGTTCTCGCGGGCGATGGTCAGGACGCGGCGGAACTTCTCCAGCAGGCTTTCGCTGGCGCCGGAGGTCCAGGCTTCGGTGATGTGGGGGGCGTCGGCGAGGCCGAGCTTGTGGCAGCGGATCAGCAGGCGAACGGTGGCGTCGTCAAGAAGCACCGGGCCACTCTCGCGGCGGTTTCCGATCGGGTCGGGCAGGTGGGGGTGCTGCCAGACAGGGCGCTTGGGCAGCAGGTAGATACCGGAGCGCTTCGGGTCGAAACCACCGTCGGGCTGGTGCTGGAGGGCGCCGATCGGCAGGTGGGTCTTCAGCGCGGTGCAGTAGGCGGCGTTGGTGTCCAGAACGTCGACCGTGATGAAGGGCAGCTTGCCCTTGCGCAGGTCGTCGAGCAGGACGACGTTCTCCCACTTGTGGCGGCCCTCCCAGATGTCGTCGGCGCCGTTGCGGGACTTCTTGCGCAGGAAGTCCAGGGTCTCGGGATAGACGGTGTGTTCGTAGGTGGCACCGACGCGGGTCGCGTCGAAGAGTTCCATCCCGTTCGGGATGGCCTTGTTCTCCAGCGCGGCGATCGCGGCCTCGGTGTCGCCGCCGTGCTCCTCCAGGGCCTGGTCGACCGCCGAGCTGATCATGTCGAGGTAGTAGCTGTAGTCCCGGTCCGAGTAGCCGGTGCCGCGGGCGGCGGCCGCCCGGGCGCTGCCGGAACGGGCGGGGCGCAGCGGCTGGTTGCCGGTCTCGAAGGTGGCAGGAACATCCGCAGCGGGGCTCTGCACGGCGGGCGCGTGGGACGAACCGTGGGCGCCCTCGGCTGCCTCGGCGGCCAGGGTTGTGCCAGGAAGCGGCGTAGCGGGCTCCGGGAGGCCTTCGGTGGTCGTGTCGGGTGTCTGGGGCGCCTCCGGTGCCTGGGCGGGTCCGGTGGCGGGCACAGCGGGCGCGGCGGGGTCCGGGTGGGCCTGCTGGGAGGACGCGCCGGGCGCGGCCTCGTGGTCGGGGGTGGGGTCGGTGAGGCGGGCATAGGCTGGGTCGGCGGCCAGGGTGAGGGTGGCGAGGTGGCCGAGGTCGCGTTCGGCAACAGCGAGGCGGACACGGCTGCCGCCGGTGCCGAAGGTGGTGGGGGCGCTGTCGGGGGTGAGGGTGAGGGTGACGTCGGCGGCCAGGGCGTGGATGAGGTCGGGGTTGTCGGTGTCGAGGGCGGCGAGCACCGGGAGGTGGTGGGTACGGGCGAGGTGGGCCAGGGCCTGGCCCGCGTCGGCGAGGGCGGGCGCACCGGACAGCGGCAGGCGGGGGTCGGGGGCGGTCTGGAGGCGGTCAACCACGACGAGGGCCAGTTCGGGGACATCCGCGGCGGTGGTGGTGATCGCCTCCGCGTCCAGGCCGGTACCGTCGTCGATCAGCAGCGGGGCCGCGGCGAGGAGTTCGGCGGTCTGGGCAACGGCCTGGCGCTCGGTGTCGTCGAGGGTCTGGGCGCGCAGGCGGCGGTAGTCGACCGGGGTGTGCGCGGCGATCACGCGGGCGGCGATGTCGGCCCGGGTCAGCCCGGAGGCCGCGTACAGGACGGTGCGGTGCTGGGTGAGTGCGGTGGCGCGGGCGGCGCTGATCGCCAGCAGGCTCGCCCCGGTGCCTGGGGCGCCGGCGACGAGGTAGAACCGGCCGGGCTGCAGACCGCCCAGGGCGGTGTCGAGGGTGGTGATGCCCGTGGGCAGACCCGTTGGCGGGGCGGGTTCCTCGTCCCCGGCCGCGGCAGTGCCGGTGGCGGGGAGCAAGGTGTCCAGAGCTTCCCCGAGCGGGGCGAGCCGGCGCCGTGGGGTCGGCGGCACCGCGGCGGCAGCGGGCTCGGGTGCGGGCGCAGCGGCGGTGGCTGACGGCCCGGCAGTCGGAACGGTCGGAGCGAGCGCGGCAGGCCCGACTGCCGGAGCAAGGGGGTCCTCGACAGAGTCGGTGGGGACGTGAGACGCGACGGCCGGAGTCTGCGCGGCCACAGCCACCGGGTTCGCCAGTGCGGCGGGGGTCTCGGTGGTGGTGCTCGGCGGGGCGGGTGTGGCAGCGGCGGGGACGGCTGGCGGCGGGGACGCGGTGGCCGGGAACAGGGCGGTGGCGCAGGCCAGGACGGCTACCGGCCGCTTGTGGCGCAGCAGCACCTGCGGGGTGCCGGCGGCGGCGTGGGCGACAAGGTCGCCCAGGACGGGGCGGGCCTCGGCGATGCCGAAGGCAGGCGAGTCGGCGGTGGGCAGGCCTGCCGTGGTGGCCAGGTGGGCGGAGACGAGCAGGGCCCGCTCCCCCTCGCCGCGGGTGAGCTCGGTGATGGTGCCCTGCTCGGCGTCCCGGATGAGCTGGGTCAGCAGCTGCCTTGCCTTGTGCACGCCCAGCGACACGGCGGGCGCACCCGGGCCGGGGGCGGCGGGGTCGGGCGGCGGGGCGGATGCGGCGGGCACCAGGGCCTCCAGGGGACGGGAGCACGGCAGCGGGCAGGAACAGCAATCAGTAATGTAATGCAGACTCTAGCATGCGCGATACATAAATCTCGTATGTGGTGAGCTGCAGGGACTGAGCAAGTCGCCTGTCTTGTATGGATTCTGACTGATGGTCAGGTGTGTAATGGACATATGCGGATTGGAGTGCTTCGGCGGCTCACGCTGCCCCTCTAACCCATGCAGCCTGAGGGCGTCAGTCGTGGCGCACGACGTCCGCACCGTACGGGGTGCCCCGGTGGGCGTAGCACCAGGGCACAGACACTGTGCCAGCCGTTGGTTGGCGGGGTGTCGTCGTTGTCGCAGGGGACGTCTGAAGCTCGCTGCTCCGAGGCCGCTGGGAGCGGGATGTCTTGAAAACGGCCAACGTCCGCGGCGGCCGCGACACGAAGATCCGCCGATGTGCTAACAGGTGTTCCGGCCCGCTTCCGCGCGCGGGCCCGACGGCACGTAACGTCCCAGGGAGCGCTCATGGCACGGCAGTTGGAAGTCCTCCACCTGGACGCGAACGGGTTGCGGCGGACGCTGCCCGTGGAGCAGGTGGCCGGGGCTCCCCTGACGGAGCGCGGCGAGGTGTGGCGGCCCTCGCGCCATCCGGCGCAGCGCAGCATCGCGACGTGGTGGTGGTCGGCGACAAACGGGCGGCATGTGGGGTGCCGGTCGCTGGACCGGCTGTCGACGGCGATGCTGCTGGACTTCCATCCGGGTGTGGCCGACTTCGGCGCCTGGTCGGCACAGTTGGTGTGGCGGGAGCGCGGCCGGGAGCGGCGGTTGGTGCCGGACTTCTTCGTGCGGACAGCGGGCGGGGAGACGCTGGTGGTGATGTGTCCTCCGCAGAGCGGGCCCGGTGAGCGGTTCGAGCGACAGTTGGAGGTGCTGCGGGAGGCGTGCGGGGCGGCGGGGTGGCGGTTGGCGGCGCCGAGTCTGCCGTCGGGGGCGGCGCTGGCGAATCTGCGGTGGGTCTCGCGCAGGCGGCATCCGCGGTACGGGAACCGACAGGTGGAGGCCGCTCTGGCGGAGGCTTTCACGCAGTCCCGGCCGCTGATGGAGGGTGTCCAGGAGTGCGGGGTGGCACGGCAGCTGGCGCTGCCGAGGCTGTACCACATGCTGTGGCACCGCCAGCTGAGCATGGACTGGGGCGCGCCGATGGGCGCGGGAACGGTGGTGGGACCGCTGGGCGCGGCGGGGCCGGACGCGGTGCAGGTGCCTGTCGTGGTGGAGGCACGGTGACGGACGACGCGGCGGTGCAGGTTCTGCGGGCGGACGTGGTGCTGCCGCGGCCGCAGGTGCGGTGCGCGCCGCGCGGGGTCCTGGTGCGCGGTGACCGGGTGGTGTGGCGCGGGGCCGCTTACACGGTCGCGGGCTTCGAGGGGGTGGAGGTCCAGCTGGCCGCGAACAGAGAAGGTTCGGCGGTCTCGGTGATGCTTCCCGTGCTCGCGTCCGCCGCCGACTTCGCGGTCCTGGACGGTGCTGGCCGCCGGGTTGTGCGGGCGGAGCTTCCGGATTTCTCGCTGATGGAAGGAATTCCCGAGGGCGCCGCGCTCAAGGCGCGGCAGTGGGAGCTCGCGGTCGTCGAGGTCGACACGGGACTGCTGCCCGGTGCGCTGCCGGGGGCGGTGCCCCGGCCCGCGTTCGACCCCGACTCCACGACGCTGATCGAGCGGTACCAGGCCAAGGCCGCGGAGATGAACGCGGTACTGGGTTGGAGGGTGTCGTGGCAGACGGTGCAGTCCAAGCGGTTGAAGTACCTGAAGAACCCGACCGCCGTGGCGCTGGTCGACGGTCGCAGTGTCAAGGCCAAGAAGCAGCACGGTCTGACCGATCCACGGGTCGTGGAGCAGTTGCTGGTCCTGGTAGGGCGCCAGCAGCGGCGGGTGGATGCGCCCAGTGACGCGCGCAAGCTGTTCGGGCAGTTGCGGCGGGCGGTGCGCAGCGGGTACGGGCCGACGGTGAAGGTCCCGGCGGAGCCGACGCTCTACAAGCTGCTGAAGCGGCTGGGGATTGAGGCGCGGGACCTGTCCGGGCCCGGCGGTGAGCGGGTGTCGAGGCTCGGGCCCGTGCCGCCGTTCTCGGTGACGTCGGCGACGATGCCGGGTGAGCTGGTGCAGATCGACTCGACCGATCTGGACGTGTGGGTGCTCGGCGACGACGGCCAGCCGGCGCGGGTGGAGCTGACGGCCGCGATCTGCGTGGCGACCAGGAGCATCATCGCCGCGGTCGTTCGCCCCAAGCAGGCGCGCAGACTCGGCAAGAAGCAACGAGATGGGAGGGTGGGATTCACGCGGGCCACGGGACGGGCGACGAAGGCGGTCGACGCGTGCGAACTGTTGGCGCAGGCTCTGAAGCCGCTGGCGATGCGGCCCACGTTCGATCCCGCCGCGCACGCCGCCAATTCCGACCTGCCGTTCGAGGAACTGGCGGCCGTCGACGAGCGGTTCGCGCAGGCCGCGGCCCGGCCTGTGATCGTCCCGGACCTGATCGTGATCGACCATGGCACCGTGTTCACGAGCCGGACGTTCTTCGACGCCTGCGCCTATCTGGGCATCTCGGTACGGCCGGCACGGCGGCGCACTCCTCAGGACAAGGCGACCATCGAGCGGACGTTCGGGTCCATCAAGTCGATGTTCAGCCAGCACCTCAACACCTACACCGGCAACGACCCGGTGCGGGTGCGGCGGACCATCGACGGCGAGCGGCTGTGGACCCTCGCCGATCTCGACGACATGCTGCAGCAGTGGATTGTGCTGGAGTGGCAGAACCGCCCCCACCCGGAGCTGGCCGACCCGTACGACGCGTACCTGCCCCATCTGACGCCGAACCAGATGTTCGCGGCATGTGTGGAGGTCGACGGCTACCTGCCGATCCCGATGACCCGGGACGACTACCTCCGGCTGCTGCCGACCGCGTGGGTGGGGGTGAGCGAGCAGGGCATCCGGTTCAAGAACCGCCTCTACGACCACCCGGAACGCGACCCCGAAAAGGGCCTGAACCCGTGCCGCCGAACGCCCTCCGGGCTCAACGGCAAGCGGCGCGGGCGCTGGGAGATGCGGTACACCCCCAACGACCCGTCGAAGGTGTGGCTGCGCGACCACCGCAGGGGCGAGTGGGTGGAGGCGACGTGGGTGCACCAGCACAAGGTCGGAGCGCCGTGGACGCAGTTCCTGTGGGACACCGCCGCGTCCCAGCACGTCGCCCGCGGCGGACGGTTCAAGGACGAGGAGGCGATCGCCGAGGCGCTCACGGATCTCCTCGAACGGGCTTCCCTCGGCCCCGACCGGCCCAGACGGCCCGCCGCCCCGGACAGTTGGGCACCCCCTCCCCCGCAGACCCCCGCCAGAGCGTTCGACCCGTACGCCGGCCGCGGACCCGTCGACCTCACCGACCTACCGGACCTGCCCGGTCTTCCGGTCCCGGCACCCGGGCAGGCCGGTGACGACCTGCTGGCGTTCAGTGACACCGGCCTGTCCCCGGCAGCCGGCTCCGGTGGGGCCGCGATCGATTGGAGCCGCAGCGCGCTCCCTCCCGATGCGTCGCTCGCCGCCTGGGAGCACGGCCCCTCCGCCGCCGGTGCGGCGGTGAACGGGGCCGGCACGGCTGCCGTCGGCGACGACCTCGCCGAGCGCTACCGGCAGATCTTCGCCGCCCTCGACACGCCCCCCGACAACGGGTCCTCGTCATGACAGGGTCGCCGGGGCCATCCAACGTGATACCGCCCCCTGCCCGGTACGGCATGCCACAGGCGCGGCAAGAACCGGGCACAGGGCGACAGGCGCGACCGCAAGGAACCGATCGGACGCCGGACAGAGCCGGCAGTCGGCAGATGGGAGATCTGTGAGGATGGACGGCTCCGAGCGCCTGGACCGGGCGGAGAACCTGTTGCTGCTCGAGGAGCCGGCACCCGGGCAGCTGTCGCTGAGACCGCCCGCTCCGGTGTGGCCGCAGGACTGCCACGCCTGGCGGGCGATCGCCGCCGCCTACTGCTCGGCGCCGGACCTGGCAGACTGCGCGCCCATGGGCACCAAGGTCGCCGACCACGACAAGCGGCTGCTGTACCACGGCATGATGCTCACCGTGACCTCCCCGGCCATCACGAAGGCGCTGCGCGTCGTGGCAGGGCAGATCCGGGCGAACCGCCAGCGCCCCGACGGCAAGGTCGGCATCGTCCTCGACGGCCCGCGCGGGACGGGCAAGAGCACCGTCCTACAGGCCATCGGCGTGTACTGGGAGCGCCGACTGCGCGAACTGTACGGGCCCGACGAGAACCGGCACCCGGTAGTGGCGCTGAGCGTGCCGCCCCCCGTCCGCGGCAACGTCCGCAACTGGGCGGGGACTTTCGCCCACTACTTCGGGCAGGACCGAGAAGGGGGCGACCCGACCGGCTCGGTGATCCGCACGATGCGCAACGCCCGGACCCTGCTGGTCCTCGTCGACAACATCGACCGCCTGCGTACGGCCGCCGAGGCGGAGCATGCCTTCCAGTACTTCGAGACGATCGAGAAGGACACCGGCGCGACGTTCGTGTACTGCGGGCGCGGCACCCGGGGCATCGTCGACCCGCTCACCCGCGACAACGAAACCCCGCTGGAGCCCGACGAGGACCTGTGGAGCGACCACCCGGTGCTGCGTACCGGCCGGATCGGCTACAGCGACGAGGAGATGAAGAAGTTCGCCCGCATCGTCGACCTGTTCGATGCCGACCTGCGGCTGTACCGGCACGAACGCGGCGACCTGCGACCGCTGGCACCCTACCTGCACAAGCGCAGCCGCGGATACATGCGGGCACTGTCCCAACTCATCTGCCAGGCCGCGCAGAAGGCCATCCTGACCGGACAGGAGCGCATCACCCAGGAACTGCTCGACGGGCTTTCGCTGGGTCGCGTCGAGCAACTGTGACTCCTCTGTCCCACGCGCCGTGCCGGCTTTCTCTACTGGGCGGGCCGGCCCGAAGGAGCTGTGCGACGTCCCAGATCGGGATCCCAGACCATGCGCAGCCCCTCCAGGGCGAGACGCTGTTCCGGTGTGAGGCTGCGGAAGGACGTACGGCACTTGTGGATCCACGTGCCCAGGGCGAACGGCTTCGCCGGGGCACGGGTCGGTGCTGCCAGGACCGGCGGCTCGTAGTGGTTGCGCGGTACGTCGAGGTGGCCCTCGCGGAGGGCGAAGGCGACAGCGTGGACCAGCGCGTAATGGAACGTGCCCTGGGCGGGACTGTCGGGGCGCTGCCGGCCCAGGGCCTCGGGCAGTGGCGGGATCCCGATGCCGAGCAGCAGTGCCATCTGGCGCTCGTGCAGGCCGAAGAAGCTCTTCTGCTGCTTCTCGATCCACACCGCCGTGTCACCCTCCTCCGCTGTGATGCGCATGTGCAGGGGTGTCCCGGTCTTCCAGAGGCGGCCGTGTCCGGGCAGCAGGGTTTTCGCTCTGGCGTACCTGCGCTGCCATTCCTGCGGCCACGACGGGTTCCAGTGGGGGTCGATGTCGGCGAGGGCCTTGTGCTGGGCCGGGAGGAGTTTGCCTTCTCGGTCCTTGGTTCTCTGGGTGGCGAGCCAACGGCCCAAGGGGTGTCCGCCCATCTTGCTGCTGGCGGGGACCGCGAGGTGGCCGTGGGCGCGGTGCCAGGCCCTGGCGTGTTCGAGCATGGAGTCGAAGGTCTGGATGCGGGCGGTCCACAGCATCCCGAGCTCGTCCAGCGCCCGCTGCTGGTCGGCCGGGAGGCGGCCGAGTATGTGGCGCAGACGCAGGCTGGCGATGCACTCCCCCAGCGCGAAGCCGTCCGGGTCGGTGTAGTCGGCGGGTACGTCCAAGTGCCCGAAGACGGTGCGGTAGGTACTGGCGGAGGCGTGGGCATGTTCCCAGCTGCCGATGGCGGGCAGGGCGATCTCCAGGCCGAGTGCCCGGGAGAGTTGCGCGGCGCGTTCGGGATGCGCGTAGTGGAGGGGGATTCCGGCGGTCCTGCCGCGGCGTGAGGGGTCGGGCAGGGCGATACGGTCCATGAACGTCTCGTCATGGGCGCGCAGGGCCTGCAGGATCGTGATCAGGTTGGCGAACGCCGATCCTTTCAGCATGTCGTCGGCGCTCAGACCGCTGCCGAGGTAGACGGGGATGACCAGAGTGGTCTTCTTGCCGGCGCCGGGCGGTTGGCGCAGCCCGCGGCCGATGGCCTGAATGGCGTCGATGATGCTGTACCGCGGATCGACGAATGCGACCCCGTCGACGTCGGGCATGTCGACGCCCTCGTTCAGGACCCGGACGTTGGACAGCACGGCGCACTCCCGGTCCGGAGTGGCGAAGTCGTCGAGCAGGTCTCGGCGCCAGTCGCTGGGCTGTTCACCGTGGATAGCCTGTGACCAGAGGTTGTCCACGCGCAGCGCCGCGTCCACTTCGAGGGCCGTGCGGGCCAGTGTGTCGGCGAAGGACTGGGCGGTGGAGACGCGGTTGTGGAAGACGAGGACGCGGCGCAGGCGGTGTTCGGCGATCGCGCGGAGCAGAGCGACCTGGAGGGCGGCGTTGCGCAGTCCGTTGTGGTGGGCGGTGGTGAACGGACGGTGCTCCGCGAGGATGCCGTGCAGGTCGCCGTCGTCGACGAAGGGCATGACGACCTGGTAGTCGGCGAGCAGTCCCCGGCCGATGGCCTCGGCCATGCCAAGGCAGTACACAGTGGGTCCGAAGATATCGGAACGGTCCATGGTGGCCAGCGGGATGCGTTCCATGAACGGGTGGCGGACGGGTGCGGCTTCCGAGCCCCAGATCCTGGGGGTCGCGGTCATGTACAGGCGGGTCTTGGCAGGGATGGCGGCGTCGTCGTGGACGGTGCCCCAGCCGTCACCGAAGGCGGAGCAGGTGCGGTGCGCCTCGTCGGCGATCACCAGGTCCCACTGCGGCAGGCCGTGAAAGCCGTGGGCGTCCTGGATGTGGTGGAGGGAGCCGTAGGTGCAGAACACCGTGACCGGCTGCCTCATACAAGCCGCTCGAGCGATCTGCCCCATGTCGCGGGTCATGGTCGCCTCGCGGGGGTGCAGTCCGCTGTCGTTCTGGCTCAGGGAGCAGACACCGAACATGGCGCCCGGCTGGCCGGCTTGGCGCCAGCGCCTGATCGTCTGTGCCACAAGCGCTTTGGTGGGCATCAGGACCAGCACCGTCCCTTGAGGAGCCAGGCGCCGCGCCGCCCGCTGGGCGATCAGCGTTTTGCCGGTTCCGCACGCGGCCACCACGGTCATACGCGGATGGCCTGCGGCCGCCGCGGCCTCGATCGCGGTGAGCGCTTCGACCTGGTGCTCGCGCGGTTCCACGCGTCCTCCTTCCCCGGGCCGCGGACAGACGGGCCGATCGCGCGGGGAATGTACGGGCGCCGGGCGCGGTCGCGTCCTGGACGCCGATCGCTTTCGGCCAAAGCTGCGCAGGTGCGGGGCAAAGAGGAAGAACCGGCTGGCCTGCCGCCGCGCGTCCCGTAGACACAGCTGTGGAGGCGAAGTTCTGCCGAGGCAGTTGATGGGGTGTCGAGGCGCTGAGCGGATTGCGGGGATCGATGGCGGGGACGGACACGGCCCGGGCCGGGCGGAGGTCGCGGGCGAAGGCGTTGCGGCCGGCGCGGCGCCTGGCGCTGTCGGTGCGGTTCATCGGCGGGGAGTCGACCGGGTCGTTCGCGCGGCGTCTGGCGGACGCCAACGGTATCCCGGAGGAGGAGTTCTGGCCGATGCTCGGGGCGTGTGCCCGCAAGAACGGCTCGCTTTCCGATCCCCGGTACAGCGACGGGTACCTCAACGCCGCGGCCTTGGAGCGGCTGGCGGTCATGGCGGGCCGTCGGGTGGGCGAATTGCAGTTCGCACTGCCGAACCTGCGCCCCCAGCGGCTTCTGGCAGCCGGGAACGGCCCAGCGTGGGACTGGCCGTGGGACGCCTCGGGCTGCTTCCTGGTGCGCGTGTGCGAAATGTGCGCCCGCATCAAGGGCACGTCCCTGGATGCCTACCTCGCCGCGGAAGCGACGTGGCAGGTGTGTGCGCGCCATGGCCGCTGGCTCGACAACCGCCGCGAACCCGGCACCGGCGCCATCTTTCTGGCCGCGCTCCCTGAGGTCGTCGAGGCCCACCGGCAGCGGCTGCTGATGGAGCGTCGGCTGGGAGCGGGTGGGCGTGCCGCGTTCGCCGACGCCTACGCCCTGCTCTCCTGCTGGTGGAACCTGCCTGCTCTCCACCCCTGCGCGTGGCAGGACCGTTTGCGGGCCCTGGGCCGGGACGGCCGCGACCATCTGCGGGTGGCGCCGATGCTGTTCTACCCAGAGGCCGTACCTCTCGCCCGCGCGCTCGCCGCCCGGGAACGCCTGCGCCTGCGCGGCACCCTCACCGACGGGCACGAGCACGCCTGGCTGGCCCGCACCATTGAACTCGTCGACACCTGGGGAGTCCCGCCCGAGCCCGCCCTGCACACCCTGGCACTCTGGGCCTCCCGCCATCCCCGCACGCCCAAGCACACGCAGGCCCCCTCCCCTGCCTCGCGCCCTACCCGGGGCCGCAACCGCCCACTGCCCGCACCCGGCACCCCCACCGGCCACGACCTCGACTCCACCCTCGGCGAACGCTCCTGCCTTCCCTGGCAGTTGGGCGAACTCATCACCACCATCCCGACCCCGGCCGAAGGCGGCTGGACCCTCAACGGCCGCGCCTGACTTCCTCTCCGAACCAATGCCTTTAGCGCCACAGCTTTGCCACTGAAACCACTTGTCGGTGGCCAGCCAGAATTTGGGCATGCGTCATTACGCAGAAACGGTTGAAAGGCATCTCATGCGACCTTATCCTGATGCCTCTCGCCGCTCCCTGGGGACTACATGGCATCGAACAAATCCAAGCTGAGGTTCAACTGCTTCCTTCTGCGCGACGGGCTCGAGTCGCACGAACACGCCTTTCGGGTCCAGTACCGCCCGGGAAATAGCCAGGGCATGCGGCGCCTCGCATCCGGCGAAGGCATCCCGGAGGGCTGCGTAGCCTACCTCAGGGAGAACTCCGAGAAAGTCCCCGCTTGGGCCCGGCTTCTGACTCCCACGTTCCCCGAGCTTGAGGCCATCAAGAACGTGTCCCACCGGCTCGTCATCTTCCTCCCCGTCCATGGCCGCACCTTCGCCGTCTGCTTCGGCTACGGCAGCTCCACACTGGAGTGGTCACACATCGAGGCCAATTTCGGGCTCCGCTTCGCCGCCCGAACGTTCGACAGCAGCGCTGTGAGCGGCATCGCAAGCCGACGCATCGACGCCTCAGCTCGGTCCCAATGGGTCCAGATCCCGTCCAACTCCTCCATCAGCGGCTTCGAAGTTGAGCTGGAAGGGGAGTTCACGCGGAAACTGGTGGGAGACCTCGAAGACGGCGTCGAGCTCCCTGAACTCGGGGCCGTTGTAGCAACCGATTCCGTGTCGTTCAAACTCGATACCAACCTTCACTCCGTACGCGATGTTCTTGCTCAGATGCTTCGGACCACGTTGGAGGGCGAGGCATCACAGGACCTCGCATTCATCGACTCACTGGAGCCTCTTCGCGCCACCAGCGACATCGTGAAGCGCCTCGAACAGCGCCTGGCCCAGGAGCTGTTCAAAACAGCCGATGCACCCCCGGTTAGGGACGCGGATCCGTGGAACGTGCACCTCCTCGCCTTCGCCCCTCCGGACGACCTGTCCATCGAGAACCTGCACGACTTCGTCGTCTCCAAGAACGACGAGTCGCGTGAGTTCGACGAGATGTCGTTGGATGCCTTGCGCTCGGCTCTCTCCGACCTTCCCGGCAGGAACACGGTCGGCAGCCTGAAGAGTGTGAGGGTCATGGCGCGGGATGCCAACGGGGATCCCGCCAGCATGTCCAAGCCGATCAAGCACTGGCTCGTTTTCGAGGCAGGAGACGGGGACCGGCGGTATCTGCTCACCCTGGGGAAGTGGTACGCCCTTGCTGAGGGGTACTACGAGAAGTTGGACCAGGACTTGGCTCAGATCGAGGACGTCACTGCAGTGCTGGGCCTTCGGACCTGGGACGACTGGGGACCGAAGCTGAACTGGGAGAAGCACTACAACGAGAACGCGACTGAGGATCGCTCGGATCTGATCTGCCTGGACCGGTATCCGCTGTTCGCGGAGGACGGTGACCAGATCGAGGCGTGCGACCTCCTCCACAAAGACGGGTACCTGATCCACGTCAAGCAGTACACGGGGAGCCAGACGCTCAGCCACCTGTTCTCCCAGGGGTTCGTTTCCGCTCAGACCCTCGTCTCGGACGCCGCCTACAGGGATGCCTTCATCGAGGCGGTGAAGGAGATCAACGCGGGTCTGGAGGAGGCGGCGAGCGCCAAGCCGCCCCGCTTCGTCACCTACGCGATCGCGTTCGACGGGAAGCAGCGCCTCCCGCAGGACCTGCCGACGTTCAGCAAGGTCAACCTCCGCAGTTTCAGCAAGCGCGTCAGAATGGTCGGCTCCGTACCGACCCTCGCCCGAATCCAGATGACCTTCAAACCCAAGAAGGACAAGTAGCCTCCCTGTGGTCTTGCGCGACCCCCGCGCGGGCGAATGTGCCACGTGAGGGGGTCGACGGCCGGTAATACCTTTGCAGGCAGGGCCCGCCAGGAACGAGTCCGGGTGCCCTCGCCCGGATCACCGCGGGCCACCGCTGGGTCCGTTGCCTCCGACTAATCGGTGGGGATGTCGGAGGTGTGCTCTACGGTGCCGCCATACATATCCGCTCACCAGGGTGACCACGGCGCATACCCTGGGGCGGGTTCCGTGCGGGCAGGACATGCTGGAGGTGACGCAGTGGGGCTTCGCCCGACACACCTCGGCTACGCCTACCAGGACCTGCTGACCGGGCTTCGCCTCGTTGACCTTGCGGTGGGACACGCAAGGTCGGTCGTCGTCGACACCAAGGCGTTCGCCGGGGACCGGTTCGACGACATCACGTGCGAGTGGAGCGACGGCAGTCGCGAGCGGCTGCAGATCAAGCACACCAGCCACGATCGCGCATTGTCGGCCGACAGTTTCACGAAGGACACCCGGAGTCTTCGTCTGGATCTCCTGTTCGCCTCCATCGGCCGCGACCTCAATGCGTCATCCGGCACGTCGCACCGTCTCGTGGTGCGCGACACGGATCCGGACGACGCCGATCTGACCAACGTGTTGCGGCCGGTCGGTGCGGGCAACGACCCGGGGCCAGCCCTCCACGGTCTGAGCAGCAGGCGGTTCCGCTTCGATGCCGCGGCCCTGCGGTCTCATGAGCCGTGGAGAACGATGCTTGCGGGCATCGGTGACGATCTGCTCCGCCGTGCCTGTGCGTCCTTGGTCGTCGACACCGGTGTTCCGGTGTTCTCCCTCAACATCCACGATCCCGGGCCGGCCGAGGCTGCCCTGCTGCACCGGGTCACCACGGAGCTCGGTGCCGGACGTCCTCCGAACCGACACCGTTCGCCCGAGGAGGTCGCACTCGCCCTCATCGAGGCGGCCAAAGCGGCACGCAGCCGCAGCGGGACCGTGACGACGGAGGACCTGCTTCCCCGTCTGGCGTTGGAGGTCGACTTCGGGGCTGTCCGTGAGGGGCACCCCGTGGACCGTGCTGCCGAGGTGCGGCGCCCCGCCGTGCTCGCGAGCGTGAAGAGGGCTCTGGAGGACACGGCGCGGCAGGGCGGCGTCGTGGTGGTCACGGGGGCGCCCGGAATCGGCAAGTCGTGGCTGTGCGAGCAGCTGGCCGATGACCTGCAGGACACGTGGCTTGCTGCACGCCATCACTGCTGGCTGGGCGCTTCGGACATGGATCGTGAGCAGCGGGTGCTCACCGAGGTCGTGATCGGCAGTCTGCTCCGGCAGCTCGAAGAGGCTGTCCCGAAAGCGGTGGCCGAGGTGAGGCCGCGCTTTGCGGCGACTCCCGAGTCGCTCGTGGACGCTGTCACTGCGGCGCGGCGTTTGGCCCCGGATGTGCCGATCGCGTTGATCGTGGACGGCATCGACCACGTCAGCCGGGTGCTTGGGCACAGTACCGGCGGCGTCTTCCGGGAGCAGTCCGACCCGGCCGCGGGCCTGGTCGAGGAGCTCAGTGCTCTGAGGATGCCGCCCGGTGCCGTCCTCGTGCTCGCAAGTCAGCCGGGTCCCCACCTCGAGTCGGTGGACAGTGGCGCCGACCACTTCACCGTTCCTCCGCTCAAGGGTTCCGAGCTGCGTGATCTAGCGGATCGTCTGGGTCTGCTGGCGGTCCTGACGTCGTCGGATGTCGGCCTTGAGCCTGCCGACAACCAGGAGGAAGCCGCCGTCACGTTGATCGAGGAGCGCTCGCGGGGCAACGCCCTCTACGCCACGTATCTGTGCCGTCAGGCTCTCGGGCCGGTACCTGGACTGGGGTCACCGCAGGCGCGAGCCGTGGCCGGCAGCCCACTCGATCGGCTGCGCGAGGTCCCTCCGTCGGCACACGACCTCGACGACTACTACGACTACCTGCTGAAGGGACTGACCGACCAGCAGCGCGCTGCCATCAGCATGCTCGCGGTCTGCGACTTCGCCGTGAGCGCCGAGGAGCTCGGAGAGATCTTCCCGCTGCCCGGGATGATGCTCGGTGCCGCGCTGAGCATCGCGGCACCGATTGTCGCGCAGCAGCCGGGCATTGGCGGGCTGAGGATCCATCATGAGAGTTTCAGTCGCTTCGTCCGCCGGAGCGACGGCGACCATCGTTGGGTCGATCAGGTCCGGGCCCAGGCTGCCGAGTGGCTGTTGCGACGCGGGTTCTTCACGGATCCGCGGGCGTTCAGGCATCTGCCCGAGCTCTTGTCCGCTCTGGGCCGAGACGACGACCTCGCCGTGCTGGTCGGTCCCGATTTCCTGTCCCGGGCGATTGCGGGCCTGCAGCCCCCGCATGCCATCGTCCACACTCTCACCGTGGCGGCGCGATGGGCGGCGGCCCGTAAGGACTGGCCCATGCTGGTGCGTTGTGTGGAGCTCAGCCGGGCGCAGGCGACCTACCAGGACGAGGGTCTCCCGGGCTCGCTGGTGCCGTACGCTGACGTGCTGGTGGCGTTGTCGGGGGCCGACCGGCTCGCGGCGAGCCTGATGTACGAGGGCGTGCCCACGATGTCCGCGCGGTGGGGGCTGCAGTTGTGCGCGGCTGTGGACAGGGCCGGCTGTGCCGCCCCGTGGGAGGCCTACCTGGCAGCGTGGGACGAGGTACGTGACCGCGAGCGCACACACTACGGCTCCGAGAGCGACGAGTCGGTGTTCCTCGCCGAGTTGCGCGGGCGGATCCGGATTCCTGGCCGGGACACCGGCGAGCCCGGATCCGGACAAGGGTCACTCGCTCTCGGGCAGCGTGTCGCCCGATTCCTCGACCAGGAGAACCTGGGCTCCCCCAAGCGTGCTGTCGGTGTGCTGCTGGAGTGCCTTGGCCCCGAATCCTTGATGGAGAGTGCGCAGCTCATCGAGCGTCACGACCGGCGTACTGCTCTGCTGCTCCATCTTGCGGAGACCTGCGGCAACGGGGGCAGCGGTCTGCCCTCTGCCCGGATGCTGGCCAGTGCGGCCTGGGCTAGCGGGCCGTGCGATCCGCGGCGGCTGCTCCACCTCGGCGTCGCAGCCGAGGACATTGCCGGGGACCTGTTCTCCGAGGGCATCGCCGAGACACTCGCACGGGCGACGCAGGAGGTGCTGGTCGATCGGACCGGCGGGCTGTCCGGACCGGTGGGCAGGTGGCTGTCGTTGCTCGCCGTGGCGCACACAGTCGACCGGCATACTCCCTCCCGGCTGCTTCCCCTGTTCGACGGCGTCGGTTTCTACCGCGCCTGGCTGCGGTTCACTGTTGCCACCGTCGGCCTGCGCCGGGACGTCGATGCGGGGACGATATCTGCCGAGGGCGCGTCCACCGCAGCCCGGGTGTCGCTTGAGGAACTGGCCGGGCACGCGAACCCGTTCACAGGACAGCCGAGGGCCTGCGACCTCATGGACATCCACCACCTCGTGCGGCAGGTACTGCACGAGGCCGTCACCCTGCTGCTCGACGACGACCTGGCGCTGGGTATCGCTGCCCTGCAAGCCATCAGTCGCGGAACCACCACGTCGCTCATGGGCATGGCCGGATCCGGCCCGCTGATCACCACGGAACTGGTATCCCTGCTAGCCGAGAGCGCGGGCCAGGCCGGAGCCGGCGTCGTGCGCGAGCTCATGGAGACGCTGCGCACGGCCCAGGCCGGGCGCAGCACACTGTACGCCGAGGACGCCGACTTCGAGCTCGAGATGGCCCGGGTCAGTCTCGCCTGCGGCGATCCGCAGGAAGCGCAGCGCTGCTGGGAGCGTGCCGCCCGGTACATGGGCGCGTACGGGGGCCACAAGGACGTCACCGTCGACGAACTGCTGGGTCCGCTGCCCGAGCTCATGCAGGCCGATCCTGTCCAGGCACGTGTACGGCTGGCCCGAACGCAACCCCTCGTGCATCTTGTCGTGGACCACACCAACGGACGGGGCACCTCGGGGACTGTGCACGAGTGGTGGCGCTTTCTGGCGCGCCTGGACCCGGGGGCCGCCGCGCAGCTGGGTACCGACTTGCTCCTGACCGAGCCCGGCCTGCCCGATGCCCGGGTGGACGCAGCCCACCAGCGGCTGCTGTCCACGCAGGCCGACGCCGCCGACCCTGTCGTCCTGGCGGTGCTGCGAATCGCTGCAGGGCCCGACGGCCGCTCCCAGAAGGCCGACACCGCGCTGCTCGGCCGGCTCGCCGACCTGCCGGGCAGCGACGCGGCGCAGGTGCGGCGTCTCCTGCCGGTGCTGGCCAATGCGATCACATCGACCTACGACGACCAGGTCATGATCTCCACGTCGGACAGCGCCGGGGACGCACACACCGTTGCGCTGCGTGCGGCGGCACAACGGTGCGGCGGCGAGGGCGGCCCGCTCTGGACACCCCGGGCCGCTCCCCTGAGAACCTCCCGTGACTGGCGGGGCCCCAAAGAGCGCACCACCACGGGCGCCTTCCTGCATGCCCAGCAGCGGCCTGCGCTGCCGGAAGGAGCTGCCGGCATGCTGGCCGCGGTCCGTGACCGCAACAGCAAGGCATATGACGATCCGCCCGGTCCACGGTGGTCCAGGGACGCTCTGGCCAATGCAGTGGGTTGGAGACTGCTGGAGGCCGTCGACTGCCACGGAGCTTCCGCGGCCGCCCAGTTGCTGCACCGGATCGCCGACGAGATGAGCGTGACCGGGCCCGTCGAGCTGCTAGCAGACCTCGCCACCGGGCTCCACGCGCGCCGAGATATCGCCCCCGAGGTGTTCGGTCCGCTCGCCGCGACGGCGGGCATGCTCGCTTTCACCAAGATGCGGGGCGGCGGCGGGTGGAGGTCCTTCGCCGGCAGTGACCGGCTGGACCTGTGGCAGCAGGCCCACTTTGACGACGCCGTCGGCGCGGCCCAGGATCTCGCGGACCGGGTGGCCGACGCTGTCGCCGGCGCCTCCTACAGTCGCACCATCGGTGTCAGCCAGGCCCTTGTCTCAGCATTCGCCGTCCAGCCTCCCACTTCACCCCCAGCGGCCGACGCGTTCGCGTGCTGGGACGCGGCGTACGAGGTCATCGCACACCGCTTGCCCGGCGACGTCCGTCTCGGGGAGGGCGTCTACGCCCCGGCCGCAGAGCTGGACACGCAGGACGACGTCGACGCGGCGCTGTGCCGGCTTGCCCTGGCAACCGTCGCCTTCCCCGAGCGCGCCGTCAAGCGCCGCGCCCTGGTCGCCGCGGCGGTCCTCCTCGCGGCCCGGCCCGTGCACGCGCAAGCAGCGCTGGCACACGTCCTCTCCCCCGGCATCGGAGCCGGCCCCCTGACCTGGCTCCTGGCCGTCCTGCGCAGCCACATGCCGGACGGGCCACTGGAGAGTGCCCTTTGCGAGCGGCTCGTGGACCTGTGCGGCAGCAGCATGCTGTCCGTGCGGGCGGAAGCCGCCGCAATCCTCGCCCGGGCCGGGCACCAACCGCCCGCCCCTCCGGCGACCTCGGCGCATCCGACACTCGCCCGCATCCTGTCCGCAAGCTTGAACACCGAGGACTGACCATGGACGACCCTCGGCCGTACGCGACCCACCTGGTCGACTACTACCTGGGTGTGCGCCTCGACGCAGCCGGGTCCCCGGCCGTCCTTCGTGAGGCCGTCATCGACCTCGTCACCGGCGCCTTCGCCGAGGATGTCGAGCCTTTGATGACTGCCCAGCTGGACCTGCTGGCCGAGCGTCGCTCCCAGATGCCCGACGCCTACCTCGCCGACCAGGCCGCCGTAGAAGACGCTCTGCAGCGGGCCGCGGCGGGCCTGCGCGCCGCGCTCGCCCAGGCGGGGCATCTCGGCAATGCCCAAGCCTTCGAGCGCGGTGCGGCCGCACGACTGCGCGACGACCCCCAGACAGCCCTACGGGCCGAACTCGCCCGCGTTCCCCGGCCCCTGACTCGCCCTGAAGCACTGCAGTGGACACTCGATCCCGCACCCTGGTTCGACGACGGCCAGCAAGACCCACAGCCCTGGCCCCCTCCTGGTCTCGCCTCGGTCGACGGCTTGCGGTCGCTGCCGCACAGCGCCTCGGCCTTCCCCCGGGTCACCGACGGCCCTCGCACGGGCTGGGTGCAGATCGGCCTCGCTGAACGGCAGCGCACTCCTGCTCGCCGCCGCCCGGACCAGCCCGCCCGCCAAATGCGCCTCGTCGTCGGGCTGGAAGCTTCGGTCGACGGTCCGCCGCCCGACACACTGCCCTTCGCCCAACTGCCCTGGCATCTGTGGACGACCCCGTGGCGCCGACTGGCACTCGGCCTGGCAAGCCCGGAAGCGGCAGCCAAACACCTCAAGGCCCGCGACCGGCCCCTGGTCGGACTCACCGACGCCGGCAGCACCGCGATGCTCACCTCGCCCCGCCCCCGGCGCGGCCCAGGGTTGCCCCCGTATGTCCTCGCGCCTGTTGCGCCGGTCATCGCGGCACTCGATCTCGCGCCCACGGACGGCGTATGCGGGTTCAGCCTGAGCGATGCGACCGGCGAGGCGCTCATCTGCCGCCAGTGGCGGGGACACCTCGTCCACGACGGAAACTACGAGCCACTGCTGCCCGCGGTCACAGGGGCGGACCTCATCATCCGTCCCGACCTCTTCAGGCGCCTGTGCGACATCGTCGGCCCCGCCCGCTGCCGAGCTGGCCTCAACGTCCACCACATGTCAGCACCCCACGACGATGGTCTCCCCGACGAGGATTGAGCACAGTCCGGAGTCCCTCCCGTCATCGGTCGCCGAGGCTCTTGGGCAACTGGTACAACTCGCCCGCCGACGCGACAGCCCGTGTTCACCACGTCGCCCACGCCCAGGGCCCGAACCGGCGGAGCCACCAGGTCAGCAGGGCGGGTTCGCGACCTGGCCATCGCTGGCGGCCGTTAGCCAGCAGCGCTGCCTCTCAACGCACTTGGCGGCCGCCAACACGAGCGGGGAGCCTTCTTGACGTCCGAACTGGTGACGACCGTGCTGCCGCTGGTGGGCGTGGCGTTGGGTGCCGCAGGCTCCTCGCCGCCCAGTACCCCGCCACGCGGGAGACCAAGCAGCAGGCGTCCAGAGCCGCGCTGGCAGCGGTCACGGCTGAACGCAAAGAAGCGATCCTGGCGTTCCTGGGCCTCGCAGCAAGTGGAGCGCAGAACTTTCGAAGGGTGTGCGGTCGAGGTGTGTGGGGAGAGCGGTGTCGGAGCTGATGGGGCGTTACAACTACGATCGGCTCATGGAGAAGCCGTTCCAGCTGTACAACGCCCTGCTGGCGCGAGGGCCTTCCCCAGCATCCAGTGCTTCCCGGCCGGCCACCGGGACGGCGGCCGCGACACTGTCCTGCCCGTGGAGGGCAAACGGGCGGTGATCTTCCAGGTGAAATGGACCAGCCATCCGTCGAAGGATCCGGTGATCTGGCTGACCCAGAGTATCAAGTAAGTGAAGGCCAACATCGAGCACTTGGTCTCCGAGGCTGCCATTGTCTGCTCCGAATACGTGGCCCGTGAGGTCCGGGTCCTGCAAAACTGGGCGGGCGCAGGGGTGGGTGGCCTGCTCGCGGCAGGTGGCGATACAGGACTCAAGACCGGTGGGTACATGGAACCGTGGTTCGAACGGATGGCGGCAATCCCTGGCCTGAGCTTCACGGGCAGCCCCGGTGTAGTCCGCGAGTCACTTCCAGGAGCGAACGACCGTCCCGACGAGTCGTACGGCTCTGCGATGTGGCCAACTCCTGAGGGCAGTACCTCTGCCACACCTGCCAGTCGGCACGTACCGCGCGAAGCGCGGGGTCCGGAGTTGGCCGTGCGGGTCTGGGAGGCGTTGGAGATCCCGGGTTCGGCGATGGACTACCACTTCGTCCTGCAACACGCAGTCAGCCAGCTGTGGGCTGACCGCCGTTCTGACCCTGATGCGCTGGAGTTGCTCGAGGTGTTCGCTCTGCTCGACCTTGAGTTGATGGAGGCCGACCCACAAGCTGTGTCGTTCGACTTCACTGACGATGAGCACTCGTTCGTGCGGGTGTCCTCTGTGCCGCAGTTGATCGATTTGCTCGAGCGCGAGGGCGCCCTGTCGGAGGCTCTCGGCCTGGCACGCCGCCTGGCCCGCTTCGGGCAGGGCGAGGACCTTGTGGAGCAGTTGTCGGGGAAGGTCACTGTGCTTGCCTCCGAGGCGGACCTCGAGGACGGACCGGCATGAGCGCTGGGTTGGAGCGGTTGATCCCCGCCGCCTCGTTCCTGGAGGAAGCGTTCTTGCGATGGGTGCTCACCCCGGCGGCGGGGCGGGGCATCGTCGCCCGCGTGCACAGCCAGTACCCGGTGACCGTCGAGGAGCGCACCTACCGGCTGGATTACCTGATCGCGGGTGACGTGCTGCGGGTGGCTGTCGAGCTGGACGGATTCGCGTTCCACAGCGACCGGGGTGCGTTCACCTACGACCGGATGCGGCAGAACGACCTGGCCGCCACCGGGTTGACGGTACTGCGGTTCTCCTATGACGCAGTGCGCACGGACACCGCGCGCTGCGTCTCGCAGCTGCAGGCGATGCTGCGTCAGGATCCGGCGCTGGCTCCGTTGCTGACCGCTTCACCTCATGTCGAGGTCCCGGACATGGTGGGTGATCCGATGCGGGCGGCTGATCCGCCCCGCCGGGCATCTGTGTTCGGGGCCGGGGGCGGATCGTACTTCGACGACGTGCGGGCGCGGGTGGACCGCGGGCCGCTGCGGGCGTGCCAGGACGAGGCGTTGGGGGCGCTAGCGAACTACTACGCCTCGGGAGGACGGCACGCGGCCGCGGTGATGGCGGTCGGGGCCGGCAAGACCGCGCTGGGGGTCGCGGCCGCGTTGTCGTTCGCCAAACGGCGGGTACTGGTGGTGACGCCAGGCTCGGTCATCCGGGGCACCTTCGCCAAGGCCCTGGATGCGGGTGTGCCGGGCAACGTTCTGTACGGTCTGACGGGTGGGCCGATGCTGCCCGGTGCGCGCCCGCCGGCAACCCTCGTCCTGGACGCGGCGGACGGTCAGATCAGCCGGGTCAGCCGCGAGCGGCTGCTGGCCGCCGATGTCCTGGTCACCAACTTCCATTCCCTGGGCACCGGTGAGGCCGACGGGGACCTACTCGCCAAACTTCAGCCGGGAGATGTGGACTTCATCGTCGTCGACGAGGCGCACATCGCGGCCAGCGCCTCCTACCAGCGGCTGTTCGCCCACTTCCAGAGCGCACGCACGCTGCTGATGTCCGCATGCTTCAGGCGCCTGGACGGCAAGCCGATCGATGCAGATGTCGTCTACCGCTACCGTCTGGTGGACTCCGTCGCGGACGGCTCGGCGAAGAATCTGCGGGTCCACCGCTTCGCGCCGGACGTGGCGGCGACCGTCTACGAGGCCACATGGCCGGATGGGCGGCGCGAGCAGATCGTGGGCCGTGACGCGCTGTTGGCCGCGTTGGGCGACGAGCGGCGGATGGCGCGTATCACCGCGCAGTCCGAAGCGCCGATCCATCACGTGATGGCGGTGACCCGCGCCTGCCTGGACGCGCAGGCCAAGCTCCTGGCCCCCGTGAAGCCGCGGGTGCTGTTCTCCGCCATGGGCCAGGCTCACGCCGAGCAGATCGCGCGGATCGCCGAGGAGCACGGGATCGCCTGCGCCACCTTGCACCACAGCATGGCGCCGTCGGCGATCTCCTCCACTGTGCGCAGGTTCGAGTCCGACTCCGGGGACCTTCAGGGCATCGTGCAGTTGCGGATGCTCGGCCAGGGCTACGACTTCCCGCCTATCACCGTTGTCGTGCCGATCCGCCCCTACGGCAGTTTCGGCGAGTTCTACCAGTTCATCGGACGCGGTGTCCGTGTGCTGCGCCACCCGGGCGTGCCCGCCGGACAGCAGTACCTGGACGTGGTCTGCCACGCCGAACTCGGCCTGGAGGACCACCTGGAGGCGCTGTGCGCGGACAACGACATGGACCCGGCTCTGCTGCTGGACGCCCCGCCCATCGAGGCCGCCTCCTTCCAGGGTGACGGGCAGGAAGGGGACGACCCTGCGGAAGGTGCTGGAGGCGACGACGGTGCGGGCGGGATGGACGCGTTCGTCCTGTACGAGCGAGGACGGGTGGAGCAGCGCGTCGTGCATGAGCTGGATCGGGTGGAGGCTAGGCGGGCCGAGCGGGAAATGGAGTTCATGGCGCAGCGCTACGCCGTCTACGCGCAAGGCACGGCGTCGCCACTGCCGTTCGAGAAGTTCGTCGAGCTCATGCGGAAGGTGACCGGTGGCAGCTGACCCGTCGCGGTGGTGGCTTTCGGCTGCGGATGCCCACCCTGAGGTAGCACTTCGCGTGGAGGCGGCGGCCGGCCGGCAGCAGCGCTTCACCGACGTCGACGCGCTCACGGCCCGGTTGCTGGCCGCCTCGCTCGAGGGCCGGCCGGTGGCCGCCGTCACTGTCGGCAAGGGGGCTCGTGTCCCGGACACCGCCAAGGCCGCGGCTCTCACCCGCACGGAGAGCGCCCTGTGCGCGGAGGTGTTCGGAGTTCAGGAGCAGCAGCGGCGCGGCGCGTGGTATCTGCCGCAGCAGCTCTCGCTGAAGGCAGGGGTGGTCAACCTGCCACATCTGCTGCGCCACCGTCCGGCCCACGCACTGACGGTGGCCGCTGGTGACACGGCCCGCCTCACCGTCGCCGAGGGCGGGGATGTGGTGCTGCTGTGGGCGCTGCTGGTGCCCTTGTTTGAGACGCTGATGGAGCCGGTTCGGGTGCGGGCGGCGGGGCCGGCCGGTACGCGTGAGGAGCAGCGGCAGGTGTGGGCGGCGATCGAGGACCGCTACCGGCTGCTGGGCATCGCTTCCGGTGCGCTGGAGGTCTTCCGGTTCGGCGGCGGCTGGCACGCCCTCGACCGCAGAGGGCAGCAGCAGGCCCGTCTGGACCTGCTGGAAGCGCTAGCGGCGGCCGATCTCGAACAGCTGGTGGCCCGTCATCGGATTCAGCGGCTGCAGCAGTTGACGGCAGGGTTCGCGGCGAAGGCGAAGAAGGGCACGCCGCTGGCGCGGCGGGTCCTCACCCGCGCACTGCAGCCGGTGGTCTCCGCTCATTTCGCGGGTGACTGGCTGGCTGTACTCGACTACCTCCAGGCCCCGCCGCACCCGGACGAGGAGGTCATCACCGCCCTGCCCGAGGCGCGCCTGTATGTGGGCATGTCCTCCCAGGCGGCCGAGGTGGCGGCTGAGACGGGCATCGGCGAGGACGAGGTCCAGGCGATGCTCGCGGCGTTCCTCGGCACGAGCACCGCCGTCTCTCCCATCGAGGAGCGGGTGTCCGTGCTGCGCGACTGGTGGGCGGGTTTCGACCAGGCACACGCCCACCAGGTGAAGGGGATGCCCTCGTTGTGGGGCCTGCTCGATGAGGAAGTGATGGACCTCTCCTCGCCCGGAGAGGACCGGACCCCTCAGCTGTACCTGCAGGCTCTGCCGCCCACGGTCCTGGAGCAGGTAGGGCGGCTGTGGGAGACGGTGATGCTGAAGCAGCACCCCGGAAGCATCGTCAGCAACCCCCGCCCGCACCACACGATGACCCAGGTTCTCGGTGCAGCGGCCGGGTTCTGGCATGGCATCGGGCTGACCGCGTGGTTCGTGTGCGAGGGCCCGTACTCCCGCACCACCCTGTCCGACGCCGCCGGCTACTACGACCGTGAGCTGACCGAGCTGCGCACGGCCGGCTGCCCCGTCGACGCTTCCCTCTTCGAGGAACTGCGCTCCGCCGAGCAGCAGTTGGGAGATCCGGAGTCGATCTCGGAGGGCAGGAGTGTTCCGGTCGTCTCCGAGGACGGCCTCGTGAGTGTCACGTTCAGCATGGGCCGTGGCTCGCGCCGCGATGGCTTCGAGCACGTGAGGGACATCGTCACCCGGCACCGCCGTGCCTGGGCCGAACGCTACCTCAACACCTACTTGCAGCAGCGGTGGCGCCGCGAACTGGAGGAGGTCGCCCACCAGTACCACCGCCACGTCGCCCTCAAGGGGCGCCCGCCCACGCTCATCCAGTTCTCCCGGTTCGCGACGACCGCCGCCAACCAGTGGACCGGCGGTGACCTCGGGGCGCTCTACACCGCGATCGGCGAGCCCGCGCCGTCCGAGCAGAAGCGGCCCGCCCGCCTGCTGGCCAGCGACGGCCACGACTTCGCCCGCCGGGTGTACCAAGCGCTCGGTGGCGAGCCCGTCCCCAAAAGCACCTGGCCAGCGGCCCAGGACCCGGAGGAGATCCGCCGGCAGTGGGAGTTGCAGCGGCTGGCCATCGAGAGCCTGCGCTACGTTCAACTCCAGGAGGCACTCGGACAGCCGCCCACCGCCAAGCAGTTCGGCACCCAGCGGCTACGGTGGCCTTGGCCCGGCGAGGAAGCCGAAGGCTGGCCGCTCCTGCAGCGCGCCCTCGCTGGCCTCACCCGCACCGGCACGCCCCCGGCCCACTCCCCCGCTGGCCCCGTCACCACCGACCTCGCCGCACCATCCCCTGACGGGAAGGGCCTCGTGCCGCTGCTGTTGGCCAAGGGCGGCAACGCGCCCCTACCTACCGAGACAACAGCGGTACGCGTCACGACCATTGGCGCTCCGGTCGATGTTTCCGCACTTCTCCTCACCGGCGACGGCAAGGTCCGGACCGACCACGACCTCGTCTTCTACAACCACCCCCACCAAGACGGCGTCAGTTCCAGCGGCGACACCATCACCGCCGACCTCGGCCGCATCCCCGACGATGTCCGCACGGTCGCTGTGGTGGTGAGCGTCGACCTCGAAGCGCAACCCACCGCCGTCCTCGACCAGCGCACCACCTGGAGGGCGGACATCACCCAAATCTCAGGTGTGCTCCTGCGCTTCGAGCCGCCCGCCCACGACGCGGGCGAGACGGTCGTGGTCGCCGTTGAGCTCTACCGCCACGGACCGGGCTGGAAAGCACGCGCCGTCGCCCAGGGCTACGACAGCGGCCTGGCGGGCCTGGCCACTGACTACGGCATCAACATCGAGCCCTGATCCCGACGAGGCTTCAGGCGAGGGCGGCAGCCTGGATGTCGTCGTCAGCTCACGCAACACGACACTCTGCCCACAGCCCCCGCCGTTAACACTGACACCGCCTCGACCTGCCCACATCGCACCCCCTCAAGATCACTCCAGAGGGCATCGCCCGATACTCTCACCGGGTAGTTATCTATCTAGTTACAACATTCGCCGCGTAACTAAAACATCCCAGGTCAGAGCGACTATCCGCCAGAGGTCAACATGCTCACTAGCAACACCACTACAGCTCAATAGGCATACCAATGGGCAGCTTTAAGTTTGTTGGCTACCTCAAGCACACCTGGTACGAGCGACATCAGTGTTGCAACTAGAGAGAAGACTGACACGCGGCGCAGGGCGTGTTGGAGGGCGGTGTCGTGGTCGGGGTCGTAGCGCTCGGCGCGGGTTTCGGCGGTGTGGTCGCGCACGCGCTGCCACTCGGCGCGGGTGGTGTCCGCGGTGGCGTAGGCGGCCTCGTGGCCGGCGTCGGCGTACCGGTCGGCGGCGCGTTCGTCGTCCCGGGCCCGGTGCGGGGCCTGCTGGATGTTCTCCGGGGTCATCCCGGCGGCCCGGCCGCGGACCCGGTGGCGGATGCCGCCGAGCATCCCGTGCTCCCGGTCGTCGCCCTCGTACCCGTCCCCCTCATCCTCTTCGTCCTGGTCGGCGGGATGCTGGGCGAGGGCGGCGTGCAGCGTCGCGCCGGCCTGCCAGGCCTCGGCGTGGACGACGGGCTCCGGCAGGCCGCCAGGGCGGGTGGCAAGGACGATCCGGCCGTCGACCAGGGCCACCCAGCCGTCCAGGCCGTCGACGTCGCGCTCGGTCCAGCCGCGGGCCGGGTCGGCGCCCTGGTGGAGGGTGCGGATGCCGTCGTGGCCACTCCAGCACAGCCACATCGCGCCGCGCACCAGCGGGGAATCCAGGATCGGACGGCCCAGGTCCCGGCCGGCGGGCGCGGTACTCACCCGCACCGGCCACCGCCTCGACGCCTACCTCGCCGATGTCCGCGAATTGCTGCTCCGGGCAATCCTCCAGGAGGAGACGTGGCCCAGCGTCTTCGCCGCCGTCGCCACCCACGTCGACTGGTACGCCGCCGGCCTCGCCGGTCGTCGCCACGTAGACCCGGCAGGGGCTTCCTGAGTCGCCGCAGCTGACGAACGGCACCCGGCGACGATCCGTACCTGTCGGTCGCGCGCGCCCGACGGGACCCTCAGCATTCGTCCGGCTCGCCCAGGCTCCAGCCACCGACGGCCGCGACATCCTGCTGGTCTCCTTCCCCTGGTGGGTCTGGTTCTGGCTATGCCCCGGCGGGGGTGGCGCTATCCGCTGGTGATCTGTCGGCGGTGGGGTGGAACCTTGGAAACGTGTGCGGCGCCCGGCTGGTGCCGGACGCCGCACGCGCTGATCGATTGTTCATCGGGCCTGGGACTCGGGCTCGCGCTTCGGGAGTTCGAGCAGTTCAGCCGCCATCTGGACGGCCTGGCGGTGGTCCAGCGCGTCAAGAAGCAGTCGGGCGGATGCCCGAGGGCCGAATGGCACCAGGCGGACCGTGGCCTCCGGGGCCCCGGCCGCGTGGGATCCGGCCTTCGCGGACGCGGTCGACTGACTTCTCCGGCAATCTCACCACCGCCACGATGCCAACTGACGCGCTGTGGGACCCGGTGGCGGGGTTCTCGGCTGACCTCGCGGTCGTGTGGCCCCGAGGCCGCCGGCGCCGTACTGGCCGATCTCGGTGGCGAGCGCGGCGCCGCCGGCAAGCCGGTCGGCGTCCCAGGCGGTGACGTCCAGGAGAGGCCGTCGAGCGGACCACCGACACGCTCGCGGTACACGTGCCCGGGGACGGGGTCGTCGTGGTCGGTTCCGTAGACCCGGCCCCGCAGCGGCGTCTCGTCGTCCATGCCCGCGTCCGGTCCCGCGACCCGATGGTGCGGCGGTGGCCGGTCAGGAGGTGATCACCTCCAGGACGGGGTGGAAGGTGGTGTGGCTGCGGGCGTCGAGGTTGACGGCGAGGCCGACGGTGGCGAGGGGCTGGAAGAGGGCCAGGGTGAGGGAGGGGTTGCCCGGGGTGACGGCGGGGGTGACGTCGAGGGGGATCCAGTCGGGTGTGGTGGAGATCCGGCCGGTGCCGAGGGGTTGGGCCAGGCCGGGGGCGTTGGCCCAGGTGACGGCGGGTTCGGTCCAGGGGGTGGGGGCGGTGGTGAAGGCCTGGAGGGTGGCGAGGGTGCCCCCGGAGTCGGCGACCGCGCCGTGGACCCAGAGGACGGCGCGGCGGACGGTGCCGGGGACGGCGGTGGTGTCGAAGGCGAGGAGGGCGCGCCGGCTGAAGCCGCTGTCGGTGGTGTTGGTGTTCTTGACCGTCAGGGTGGTGGCGGTGCCGTAGTTGGTGGTGGCGTAGGAGCCGTCGCGGACGTAGCTGTCCTGGGTGGGGTCGAGCAGGGTCGCGGTGGCGGTCGCCGGGGCGCCGGAGGCGGTGGTGAGGGTGATGGTGCGGCCGGCGCCCTGGGTGCCGCCGAGCTCCACCAGGAGGGTCACCGCGCCCTCGGTGGAGAGCACACTGACGCCTTCGGCGGCCTCGGTGGGGCGGCCCGTGCCGGCGAGGGTGAGCGTGACGGTGGCGGCCCGGCGGGAGGGGTCGGCGACGGTGACGGTGCGGGTGCTGTCGGTGTCGCGGACCAGCACCGAGCAGGGGGCGGAGGCGGTGAGCGGCCCGGCCGTGCCGGCGGCGAAGAAGTTGGCGGCGGTGACACCCGAGGCGGAGTCGGATATCGCCTGGACCGTACGGGAGTTGGCGAGGGTGGTGACGGTGGGGGCGGCCGCCCGGGCCGCGGTGGCCGCGGCGGTCGCGCCGGGCAGCACCTGGTACTCGTACCCGGCGTCGGTGGGGTTGGTGCCGTGGTCGAACCAGAGGGTGAGGTAGCGGCGGGTGAGCTGCTCGGTGGAGCCGCCGGTGTTGATGTCGTGCCAACTGCCGGTGCGGGCCTCGCGCTTCGCCCGCAGGGTGGTGCCGGCGGGCAGGACGTAGCCGCCGAAACCCGCGACGGCGACGGCGCGGGCGCCGTCGAGGCGCTGGGACCAGCCGAGGGTGGTGGGCTGGGCGGCGCCGTCCACGGTGAGGGCGTGGGTGCCGGCGGGGCCGAGGTTGCGGTTGTCGACGACGGTCTCCACCGGGGTGCCGTCGGTGCAGCTGATGCCCGCGCCGAGGCAGACCACCGCATCGTCCAGCAGGAACCAGGACTTGCGTCCGGTCAGGGTGGAGGAGAGGCCGCGCAGGTCCTGGCCGACGGCGGCGTAGGTGCCGTCGGTGGCGCCGCCGGCCCAGGTGGAGTCCGGGCGGGGTGCGCCCCAGGTGCCGCCGGCGGCGTCGGCGAGCGGCTTGGCGGAGACGGTGGTGCCGGGCAGGCGGTACGGGTCCACGGTGGGCCAGAAGGCGTCCGAGTACTGGCCGTTGCCGAAGGTGGCACCCCACCAGGAGAGCATGCCGTTGTTGGTGTGCCAGCCGCGCAGGTGCTCGCCGTTGCCGGTCTCGTAGAAGGTGGTGCGGGCGGAGCAGAGGCTGAGCGAGGCGGCCCAGCCGGAGCGGCGGACCACGGCGCGGTCCATCGCGAACACCCGGGCGCCGAGCGGCTCGGGGGCGGCGGCGGTGGCGGAGTTCAGGAGGGCCTGGGCGCGGGCGAGCTCGGGGACGTCGAGGTAGGCGTTGGAGAGGTAGGGCAGGTAGTGGTCACGGGTGAGCCAGCCCTTCACGGCGGAGCGCCAGGCGGCGGACTGGGCGGCCGGGGCGGCGCCGGAGTCGGCGAGGCGCAGGATGTGGCCGATCAGGGTGTGGCCCCGGACGTGGTCGTCCTGCTGGAGCTGGAGCTGGTCGCCGCTCTGGCGGCCCCGGCTGACGGCCCGCCCGCTCACGGCGTCCATCACCAGGCCGTTGTAGAGGAAGGGCGCGTAGGCGTCGGTGACGGCGTCGAAGACGTTCTGCCGGGACGGGTCGGAGATCTGCCAGGCGGAACCGGCCAGCAGGGCGAAGAGCCTGCTCAGGCCACCGAGCAGCACCTCCCCGTAGGAGCCGGTGTACGGCACCCAGGTGTGCTGGACGAAGGAGCCGTCGGCGTACAGGCCGTCGCCGGCCAGGACGTACGGGAAGACCGGGGAGAGCGCGGTGGTGGCGGTGGTGAGCTTGGCGGAGGTGCGGCCCAGCACTCCGCGCAGGGCCAGGACGCGGCACAGGTCCACCCGGTTGCCGCCGGTGCTGGTGCCCGTGTAGCTCGACACCAGGGAGTCGGGGACCTGGCGGTCCACGGCGGCGAGCAGGGCGGAGAGCCGGGTGGGCGGCAGGAGGTCGTGGGCCAGGACGCAGGTGTCGAGGAGGGCCTGCGGGGTGCCGATCTGCCAGTCCCACCAGTTGCCGTAGGCGGTGGCCGTGGGGGTGTAGGCGCCGGTGGTGGTGTTGAGGTGGTTCAGGCCGGTGGTGATCGCGGTGGCCAGGGCCTGGTCACCGGTCAGACCGGTGCCGGGCTGCGCCCAGGCCATGGCCAGGGTGCGCAGGCGGGTGTGGGAGGCGGTGACGTTCGCCGAGGCGGTGCCCAGGGGGAGGTCCGGCCAGAGGGACGTGGAGGTCGGGGCCATGGCCTGGAGCTGGGTGCGGGCCCGGTCGCCGAGGGCGGCGAGGGTGGTGGCGTAGGGGGCCGTGGCCGGGTCGAAGCCGGTGCCGGTGAGCAGGTCGAGCCAGCGCAGGCGCAGGGTGTCGTAGGCGTCGGCCGCGGCCGTGGCGGGGGTGGGGAGGGCACCGAGGGTGAGGGCGGTGGTGCCGATGGCGGCGAGTCGCAGCAGGCGGCGGCGGGAGAGCAGGGCGGGGTTCGGCGCGGCGGTCATGGGGGGGAGCTCCTCCTGGGAGGTGGGGGCCGGGCGGGACGACGGTGGGCGTCTTCGGTATGACCTCGCCGTCGGCGATCGAGTGGAGGCGCTCGGGTGGAGGTGCTCGGCGCGGGCCTTCTCGGCCGCGTGGTCCGGATCGCGGGAGGCCTTCCACGTCGTCAGACGGTGAAAGGAGGCGCCGCGCGGGCCAGTCGGGCGCCGGCGGCGGTGAGCCAGTGGGCCGCCCGGTGGCGGGCGTCGGCCGGGTCCCCGGACAGCCCGGTGAGGGTGAGCGCGCCGGGGTCGGAGGCCTCCCCGGCGACGACCCGGGCGGGGACGCCGGCCCGCTCCGCGCGGGCGAGGACCTCGCCGACCGCCTTGCCGAGCAGGCTGGTGCGGTCGAAGCGGCCCTCGCCGGTGATCACCAGGCCGGCCCCGGTGAGGGCTTCGTCGAGGCCGGTCAGCTCGGCCACCGCCGCCGCGCCGGGGACCACCTGCGCACCCCAGGCGGTCACCAGGCCGTAGGCGGTGCCGCCGGCCGCGCCGGAGCCGGGGAGGGCCGGGTCGCCCCCGAGCAGGTCGGCGAAGCGGCGCAGCCCCGCCTCCAGGACGGCGATCCGGGCCGGGTCGGCACCCTTCTGCGGCCCGTAGACGGCGGCCGCCCCGGTGGGGCCGAGCAGCGGGTTGGTCACGTCGGTCAGCAGCCGGACGCCGCCGGGCGGGGCGGCGCGCAGGGCGGTGCGGTCGAGCCGGGCGGCCCGGGTGAGGGCGCCGCCGCCGTCCGGGAGGTCGGCGCCGGTGTCGTCCAGCAGCCGCAGGCCGAGGGCGGCCAGCAGCCCGGCGCCGCCGTCGGTGGACGCGGAGCCGCCGAGTGCGACGGTCACCTGCCGCGCGCCGGCGTCCAGTGCGGCGGCGATGGTCTCGCCCGTGCCGCGGGTGCCGGCGGTGAGCGGGGCGAGGGCGCCGCCGAGCAGCGGCAGGCCGCCGGTGTCGGCGAGTTCGACCAGCGCGGTGCCGTCCGGCAGCAGCGCGTAGCGGCCGGTGACCGGCCCCCCGTCGGGGCCGGTGCAGTCGGGGACCGGGTACGGGACGGCGCCGGGGAGGGCGGCCGCGAGCGCGTCGAGGGTGCCCTCCCCGCCGTCGGCCATCGGACGGAGCAGCAGCTCGTCGTCCGGCCGCACCGAGCGCCAGCCGGCGGCCAGCGCCAGGGCGGCGTCCCGGGCGGTGACGGTGCCCTTGAAGGAGTCGGGCGCGACGACGACTCTCACGGCGAGGCCAGGTGCGTCAGGTGCCGCTCGATCAGGGTGCGCAGCGTCAGCTCGCCCGGGGTGTCCCAGATCTCCTGGTTGAAGATCTCGACCTCGATCCAGCCCTCGTACCCGGCGGCGGTGACCAGGTCGGTGAGGGTGCGGAAGTCGATGTGGCCGTCACCGACGTGGCCCCGGCCGAGCAGGGCGTCGGCGGGCAGCGGCAGGGTCCAGTCGCACACCTGGTAGGAGGCGATCCGGCCCTCTCGACCGGCGCGGGCGATCTGCTCGGGCAGTGCCGGGTCCCACCAGACGTGGTAGCTGTCGACGACGACGCCGACCTGCCGGGCGGGGTACGGGGCGGCGAGGTCGAGCGCCTGGGCCAGGGTGGAGACCACCGCCCGGTCGGCGCAGAACATCGGGTGCAGTGGCTCGATCGCCAGTCGCACACCGAAGTCGCCCGCGTGCGTGGCGAGTTCGGCGAGCAGGTCGGCGACGGCGGCACGGGCGCCGACCAGGTCGCGGCTGCCGGCCGGCAGGCCGCCGACGACCAGGACCAGGGTGTCGGTGCCGAGTTCGGCGGCCTCCTCGATGGCCTGGAGGTTGTCGGCGAGCGCGGCCCGGCGCCGCTCGGGGCCGTCGGCGGTGAGGAAGCCGCCCCGGCAGAGGCTGCTGACGGCGAGTCCGGCGTCCCGGCACAGCTTCGCGGAGCGGGCCAGGCCGGTTTCGGCGACCTTGTCGCGCCAGAGCCCGATGGCCGGGATGCCGGCGTCCACGCAGCCCCGCACGGCCTCCGGAAGGCTCCAGCCCCGGGTGGTGATCTGGTTGAGCGACAGCCTCGCGAGGCCGTTCGCCGCGCCGGCGCCGCTCATGCCGCCACCCCCGCGACGGCGAGCAGCCGGCGCATCCGGTCGGCCGCGAGATCCGGGTCGGGGAGCACGGCGGCGGCGTCCGCGAGCCGGAACAGTTCCACCAGGTGGGGCACCGAACGTCCGCTCTGCGCGCCGCCCACCATGGTGAAGTGGTCCTGGTGGCCCGCCAGCCAGGCGAGGAAGACCACGCCGGTCTTGTAGTGGAAGGTCGGCGCGGCGAACAGGTGCCGGGCCAGCGGCACGGTCGGCGCGAACAGCTCCTCGTAGCGGTCGAGGTCGCCCTCGTCGAGCGCCCGCAGCGCCGCCGCGGCGGTGGCCGCGATCGGGTCGAAGACGCCCAGCAGGGCGTGGCTGTGGCCGTGTTCGTCGCCGCGGATCAGCTCGGGGTAGTGGAAGTCGTCGCCCGTGTACATCCGCACGCCGGCCGGCAGCGCGCGGCGCAGGGCGATCTCCCGGTCGGAGTCCAGCAGGGAGACCTTGATGCCCTCGATCCGGTCGGCGTGCGCGCCGATCAGCTCCAGCACGGTCGCGGCGGCCGGGTCGGGGTCGGCGGAGCCCCAGTAGCCGGCCAGCGCCGGGTCGAACATCTCGCCGAGCCAGTGCAGCAGCACCGGCCGCTCGCAGGCGGCGATCAGCTTGCCGTAGACCTCCAGGTAGTCCTCCGGGCCGCGGGCGGCGGCGGCCAGGGCGCGGCTGGCCATCAGGATCGGCTGCGCGCCGGCCTCCTGGACGACGGTCAGCTGCTCCTCGTAGGCGGCGCGGACGGCGTCCAGCGGGTGGGGGCCGGGAGCGAGCTGGTCGGTGCCGACGCCGCAGGCCAGCAGGCCGCCGCAGGCGCGGGCCTCGGCCCCGGAGCGGGTGATCAGCTCGCGGGTGGCCGGCCAGTCGAGGCCCATGCCGCGCTGGGCGGTGTCCATCGCGTCGGCCACGCCGAGGCCCAGCGACCACAGGTGTCGGCGGAAGGCGAGGGTGGCGTCCCAGTCGACGGCGGCGGGTGCGCCGGGGGCGTTGTCGCCCAGCGGGTCGGCGACCACGTGGGCGGCGGCGAAGGCCGTCCGCGAGCGGGCGGGGGCGGGCGGGGCGGGCAGGACGGCGGGCTCGCGCAGCCGGAGCCGGCCGTGGCCGGGCAGGTGGATCTCGGTCATGGTGTCAGCGCATTCGTCTCGTCGGCGGGCGGCTGCGGGGCGCTCGGGTCTCCCCGGCGGCCGGGTGCTCGGTGGCCGGCCCGGATGCGGCCGGCGGCCGTCACAGGGACAGCTCGGGGACGTCCATCCGGCGTCCCTCGCGGGCGGAGCGCAGGCCGAGTTCGGCGAGCTGCACGCCCTTGGCACCCTCCAGCAGGTCCCAGTGGTACGGGGAGCCGGTGGTCACGTGGCGCAGGAAGAGCTCCCACTGCGCCTTGAATCCGTTGTCGAACTCCTCGTTGTCCGGCACCCGCTGCCACTGCGCGCGGAACGGCTCGGTCGCCGGCAGGTCCGGGTTCCAGACCGGCTTGGGGGTCGCCGCGCGGTGCTGGAAGCGGCACTCGCGCAGCCCGGCGACCGCGCTGCCCTCCGTGCCGTCGACCTGGAACTCCACCAGTTCGTCGCGGTCCACCCGGACCGCCCAGGAGGAGTTGATCTGGGCGGTGATGCCGCCCTCCAGCTCGAAGACGCCGTACGCGGCGTCGTCGGCGGTGGCCCGGTAGACCTGCCCGCGCTCGTCGGTGCGCTCGGGGATGTGGATGGCGGTGTGCGCGTACACGGAGCGGACGGGGGCGATGATGCCGTCCAGCACGTAGCGCCAGTGCGGGAACATGTCGAGGACCATGCCGCCGCCGTCCTCGGCGCGGTAGTTCCAGGACGGCCGCTGGGCCTGCTGCCAGTCGCCCTCGAAGACCCAGTAGCCGAACTCGCCGCGCACGGAGAGGATCCGGCCGAAGAACCCGCCGTCCACCAGCCGCTTGAGCTTGCGCAGGCCGGGGAGGAAGAGCTTGTCCTGGACGGCGCCGTTGCACACCCCGGCGTCGCGGGCGAGGCGGGCGAGGTCGAGCGCGGCCTCCAGCGACTCGGCGGTGGGCTTCTCGGTGTAGATGTGCTTGCCGGCGGCGATCGCCGTGTGCAGCGCGGTCTCCCTGGCGGGGGTGACCTGGGCGTCGAAGTAGATCTCGGCGAGCGGGTGGGCGAGGGCCTCGTCGAGCGAGGTGGTCCAGTGGGTGAGGCCGTGGCGGTCGGCGAGGTCCTTGAGCTTGTCGGCGCTGCGGCCGACCAGGATCGGCTCGGGCCACAGCGTGTCGCCGTCGCCGAGCGGCAGGCCGCCCTGATCGCGGATGGCGAGGATGGAGCGGACCAGGTGCTGGCGGTAGCCCATCCGGCCGGTGACGCCGTTCATGACGATGCCGATCACCCTGCGGGGCATGGGGTTCTCCGATTCGTTGCTGGTGCGGGGAGCACGTGGTGCGAGGGACGTGCTGAGAGGAGCGTGCTGCGGGGCCGCGCGGCACGGGGGCGCTGCGCGGGGTCACGCGGTGCGGTGTCCGTCCTCGGCGAGGACGGGGTGGGCGAACGGATGCCCGGCGGTGTAGCGGGCGAGCTCGTCGGCGGCGGCGGCCGCCATCCGGTGCAGCTCGCCGCCGAGCGAGCCGGCCACGTGGGGGGTGAGGAAGACGTTCGGCAGCTCGTAGAGCGGGGAGTCGGCGGGCAGCACCTCCGGCTCGGTGACGTCGATGACGGCGTCGAGGCGTCCGGAGGCGGCCTCGCGCACCAGTGCTTCCTGGTCGACCAGGGAGCCGCGCGAGGTGTTGACGAGGGTGGCGCCGTCGCGCATCAGGGCGAGCCGGCGGCCGTCGATCAGGTGCCGGGTGGCCGGCAGTTCGGGGGCGTGCACGCTCACCACGTCGGAGGCCGCGCAGAGTTCGTCCATCTCCACGGCGCGGGCGCCGAGCCGGGCGGCCTCGGCGGGGTCGACGTACGGGTCGTGGAGCAGCAGGTCCAGGTCGTGCGGGCGCAGCAGTTCCATCACCCGCCGGCCGATCCGGGAGGCGCCGACGATGCCGACGGTGCGCCGGTAGTTGCCGGCCGCCCCGTACGCCAGCTGCCAGTCGTAGGGGGCGCGGCGGCGCCGGTACTCCTCACGGATCGGCAGCAGCCGCTTGTTGGCGAGCAGGACGACGGCGACGGTGTACTCGGCGACCGGCAGGGCGTTGGCCCAGGCCGCGGAGGTGACCTTGAGGCCGTGGCGCCAGCAGGCGTCGGTGACGTGGTGTTTGACCGAGCCGGCGGCGTGGATGACGGCGCTCAGCCGCGGGGCGGCGGCCAGCACCTCCTCGTCGATCGGCGGGCAGCCCCAGCTGGAGACGATCACCTCGGCGTCGGCGAGCGCCGCGCGGGCCTCGGGGGTGGTGAAGTCGTCAAGGACGAGTGCCGGGTCGAGGTCGGCCAGGGCGGTGAGCCGGGCCATGGTGTGCGGGTCGATCAGGCGCCCGGCGAGCTCGCGGTGCATGGCGAGGACGGCGCGGGGGCGGCTGGCGGGCCGGCCGTCGGGCACGGTGGTCTCCCGGTCGGGCGTAGGGGCGGGCGTGGTGGCGGGCGTGGCGGCGGTGCCGGTGCCGGTGCCGGTCGCGGCGGTGGCGGGGTTCGGGCTCACTTGACGCTCCCCGCGGTCAGGCCGGCCTTCCAGTGCCGCTGGAGCAGCACCAACGCGAGGACGAGCGGCACGACGGCGAGCAGCGAGCCGGTGATGACCAGCGGGTAGTACTCGGGGAAGGCCTTGGTCTGGGCGTTCCAGCTGAACAGGCCGAGGCTGACCGGGAAGAGCCGGCTGTCGGAGAGCATCACCAGCGGCAGGAAGAAGTTGTTCCAGATGGCGGTGAACTGGAACAGCAGGACGGTGACGAAGCCGGGCATCACCATCCGCAGCCCGATCGACCAGAAGGTCCGCAGCTCCCCGGCGCCGTCCATCCGGGCGGCCTCCAGGACCTCGTTCGGCACGTAGCCGGCGCAGAACACCCGGGCCAGGTAGACGCCGAAGGGGTTGACCAGCGAGGGCAGGAAGACCGCCCAGAAGGTGTTGACGATGCCGAGCTCGGAGGCCAGCAGGTACATCGGCAGGGCGAGCGCGGTGGTGGGCACCAGCACGCCCAGCAGCACGAGGCCGAACACCTTCTCCTTGCCGGGGAAGCGGTAGACGTGGAAGGCGTAGCCGGCCGCGACGCACACCAGCGCGCACAGCAGCGAGCCGATCCCGGCGTACAGCAGCGAGTTCAGGTACCAGCGGAAGTAGATGCCGCCGCCGGTGGTGGCCAGGTCGTGCAGGTTCTGGCCGAGCCGGAAGTTGTCGGCGCCCAGGGCGTTGCCGCCGAGCAGGTCGGCGGTGTTCTTGGCGGAGGCGGTGAGCAGCCAGCCGAGCGGCCACAGGGTGTAGACGGTGGCCAGGACCAGGGTGCCGTTGACGGCGGTCTTGGAGAGTGTCCAGGGGCGGCGCGGCCGGGCGGCGCGGGCCGGGCGGCGGGGCGGGGCGCCGCTGGGGCGGGTGGCGGTGGTGGTCATGCGTCGGCCTCCCGCCGGCGGTCGGAGCGGCCCCGGGTGAGCCGGGTGACGGCGAAGGAGAGCCCCGCCGCGGCGAGGGCCAGCAGCACCGAGGCGGAAGCGGCGAGCCCGTAGTCGTGGCGTTCGAAGGCGGCCGTGTAGGCGTACATGTTCGGGGTCCAGGAGGAGGTGACGCCCGGTGAGGTGCCGTAGAGGATCATCGGCTCGGTGAACAGCTGGAGCGAGCCGATGACGGTGAACAGGCCGACCATGGCGATCGAGGGCCGGATCAGCGGCACCTTGATGTTCAGGGCGGTGCGCAGCTCCCCGGCGCCGTCGACGACGGCGGCCTCCAGCACGGAGCGGTCGACGGCCTGCAGCGCGGCGTAGAAGATGACCAGGTTGTAGCCGGTCCACTGCCACAGCGCCATGTTGACGACGGCGGGCAGCGGGTGGCCGAGCGGGTCGGGCTGGGTGCCCAGGGACTCCAGTGCGTCCAGTACGGGGCTGATGCCGGGGGTGTAGAGGTACATCCACAGCAGCGCGGCGATGATGCCGGGTACGGCGTGCGGGATGAACAGCGCCAGTTGGAAGAAGCGCCGGGCGCGGGCCAGCGTGGAGTCCAGCAGCAGGGCCAGGACGAGCGCCAGGCCGGTCATCAGCGGGATGTAGATCAGGCAGTACTGGGCGGCGGTCAGGAAGCCGCCGCGGAAGGCCGCGTCCGACAGTGCCCGGGTGTAGTTGCCGAGCCCGGTGAAGACCGTCTCGGCGTCGCCGAAGCCGAGGCCGGAGCGGTGTTCGGTGAAGAGGCTGAGCCGGATCGCGTAGCCGATCGGGATCAGCGTGCACGCGGTGAAGAGCAGGAGGAACGGGGCGAGCAGCACGGCCGGTGCCCCGTACCGCCCGCGCCACCGGCCGGCGGTGGC